>CALMZY010000026.1 GCA_937870865.1 uncultured Lentisphaerota bacterium
CGGTCCCCTTCACATTTCCGGGTTCTGTGGTATTCTCTCACCAGCATCAGGAACGAGCCTTCGAGTAGTCGGAGGTTCTGCCAACCGGGGGCGGGATACCCACGGTGGCTTGGATGGAGACCGGTTCTCCCTCCGATGTGCGGGCTGAATGGCCTGAACAGAAAATCCCGGGCGGAAGAAGCCATCCTGGTGAAGGATGGCTTAATTTTTTCCGCCAATCACCTGGTGCGTTGGGCCAGTTCGCCGCCGACCAAGGGCGAACAGACAGGAGAACGCATCATGAACAGAACAGAACTCGCGATCCGGGTCTTCCCGGACAATCCGGACCATCACCTCTGGAATAACAACGGAACGTGGTGGTGCCATTACACGGTTCACCGGCCGGACTACACGAAGCAGCGGGTGCGCGTGTCGCTCGGAACGCGGAGCCACGAATCGGCGCGGCGGCTGAGGGACCGCGTCCTGCAGAATGCGACGGCAGCGTGAGCGAGAATAGACTTGAATGGGGAGGGACGTTGTCGTTCCCTCCCCTTCAAGCATGAATGCGACGCCACCAACGCGGTTGTTGATGTTCGACCTCGACGGGACGCTGATCGATTCCCGCCTGGATATCTGCACGGCCGTCAACCTGCTGCGGGCCAACTACGACCTGCCGCCGCTCCCGATCGAAATCGTCACCAGCTACATCGGCGACGGGATCGACAAGCTGGTCGAACGGTCCCTGCGGGGATATCCCATGAATCTCGACAAGGCCACGAAGGAGTGCGCCGAGTTCTACAGCCGCCACCTGCACGACGAAACCACCCTGTACCCCGGGGTCTCCGACGGCCTCCAGAAACTGCGCGCGGCCGGCTACGTGCTCGCGCTGATCAGCAACAAGCCGGGCGCCGGATGCCGCAGCATCCTCACCCACTTCAAGATCGCGAACCTGTTCGCCCTCATCCTCGGCGGCGACGATACGCCGCACATGAAGCCCCACCCCGAACCCCTGCTTGCGGCCATGGAGCGGACCGGCGCCCCGCCGGAGAACACCTGGATGATCGGCGACCACAAGACCGATCTCGCGGCGGCGCGGCGCGCGGGGGTCCGGAGCGGGTTCATCAAGTACGGCATGGGCGAACAGGGCGGCGAGCAGGCCACGCGGATGTTCGATTCCTTCGAGGATATGACGAATTTCTTCACGTCGTAGGCTGCCGCTTCTGCATCGCCAGGACCGGGTGTCGCGCTCCAAAGACAGCACGTCTCCGAAGCTTGCACAGGCATCGGCCATGGGGTAGCCTGACGTCATGAAAATGCAAAGCCTGCTTGCGGTGATTCTGCTGACCGCATCGATCGGCGGCGCCCAGCCGGTGGATGACAACGCCGTCCCGGTGGCGCCGATCGCCCCGGTCCCGTTTGAAAAGTGGGATCATGCGTTTGAATTGAAGAATCCTCACGCCGGCATCGTCATCGTCCCCGCGATCGGGCGAATCGCCCGGATCACGTACAAAGGCAGCAACAGCTTTCTCCGGCTGGACGCGGGCCTTGCAGGCAACGACGAAACCTGGCTGAACCACGGCGGCGATTGGGTCTGGCCCGTGGCGCAGTCGCGCTGGACCGCGATGGCCGGGTCCGACTGGCCCCCGCCCCGGCCGCTGGCCGAAGCGCCGTGGACAGGCACGGCATGGCAGGACGCGGACGGCACGCTGTGCTGCCAGATGTCCCGCGAGTACGGCGACCCGCTCCATATCAAGGTCAGCCGCCTGATCAAGCTGGACCGGGAAGCGGCGCGTTTCACCATCCGCCAGCGAATCGAACGGACGGCCGAATCCGACGTGCCGGTCGTGCTCTGGAACATCAGCCAGATCGCTGGCGCAAGCCGCGTGGTCATCCCGCGGGGCCCGGCTTCGATATTCGAAAAGGGCGTCCACGCTCTGCTGTTCGCGATGCCCGACGACAAGAAGCTGACCTCCTGCGGCCACGCGCTGGTGTATGACGCGACGGCGGGCGAACACAAACTCTGTTCCGACTCGAAACGCGGGTGGATCGCCGCGCAGAAAGGGAATGCCGTCATCGTGGAGCGCGTCTCCGCGGAGGAAACCGGCGGCGCACACCCGGACGGCGGCTGCGTGGTCGAGATGTATTCGAATGCCGGCCTCGGCTATTCGGAAATCGAGACGTTGAGCGCGGAGAAGAAGCTGTTTCCCGGCGAGAGCCTTCAGAACACAATCACGGTGGACCTGTTCGAAGTGGCCGCCGACCTCCCGGCCTGCGAGCTGGCGGGCGCCGTCAGCGCGGCCCTGGGCGAAACGCCGGAGATCCAACCGCCGGCCGCGCCACCCACTCCCTGACGTCTGCAAAAACATGAGAACGCTGCCGCGACTTTTTGAAAACAACCGGCAATGGGCGGCAAGCCTCCGCGCCTCGCAACCCGACTTTTTTTCCAAGCTGGCCGCCAGCCAGACTCCGGAATATCTGTGGATCGGCTGTTCCGACAGCCGGGTTCCCGCCAACGAGATCGTCGGACTGCTGCCGGGCGACCTGTTCGTCCACCGCAACGTCGGGAACCTCGTCATTCACTCGGACTTCAATTGCCTTTCGGTGCTCCAATACGCCGTGGACCTCCTGAAGATCAAGCACGTGATCGTCTGCGGCCACTACGGATGCGGGGGCGTCAAGGCCGCCATGAGCGCCCAGCCCCACGGCCTCGTCGACAACTGGTTGAGGCACATCCGCGACATCTACCATCGTCAGCAGGCCAAGCTGGACGCACTGGCGAACGAGACGGAAAGGCTGCACCGCCTGTGCGAACTGAATGTCATCGAACAGGTCATCAACGTCGGGAACACGACCATCGTTCAGGATGCGTGGGGACGCGGGCAGGAGCTGGCGATACACGGCTGGATCTACGACCTCGCCGACGGACTGCTCAGGAACCTGGAGGTCTGCGTGACATCGCCCAGGGAGCTGGACCTTCTGCAGGCGAACCGTTGACGGCTCCTTTCAGTGCGCCTGGAGCCAATTCCGCACGACCGGCGCCGACGGATCGTTGGGCGCCAATCCCAGGAACGCCTTGTACTGTTCCCGCGCCAGCCCGAGGGTGGCCGGGTCATCGGCATAGAGCATGCCCAGCAGGTAATGAGCCGGGGCGTAATCCGGACGATTCTTCAGGAGGATGTTGAGCTGCTCGATCGCCGTCTTCCGATCCTTCAGTTCGCGGCTGATGAGCGCCAGGTTGTAGCGTGCCGCGATCATGTCGGGCTGGAGTTGCACGGCCCGCGCATACGCATCCTTCGCCATGCCGTACTCGCCCTTCGCCCAGTACACCGAGCCCAGGTTGAAGAACGCCGTGGCGAACGTGTCGTCGTTCTCGACCGCCCTGGTGTAGTAGTAGATCGCGCGGTCCAGATCCTCCTGCTGCTGATACAGCGTCCCCCGATTGTACGCCTGCACGGCGGCATGCGTGTTGCGAATCATGGTGGGCTTGATCCGTAACTGCGTGACCGGCGGCGCGGCCGGACGGGACGCGGAAGCCGGTGCCGGGGCCTGCGGCCGTGCGGCCGGGGGCGGCGACGGCGCGCGGCGCGCGGGAGGCGGTGCCATTTCGTTCAGCCGCTCCTGGGCCTTGATCACGCGCGGATCGCCGGGAAACCGATCCACAAACTGCCGGTACGTCTGCGCGGCCTTGTCCTTGTTCTGAAGCTCGCGATCGTACAACGCCGCCAGGGACCACAGCGCGTCGGGATTGCCCGGCTCCAGTTGTAATGCCTGCTTGATGGCCACGAGCGCCGCATCCACTTCGTCCGTCTTGACGGCGGCATCGGCGAGCCCGAGGTGGGCCAGCGCGAACTTGGGATCGAGGACGATGGCCTGCTTGAACGCCTTCAACGCGGCTTCATGCTGGCCCTGGTCGAAAAGGAAACGGCCCAGCGCATAGTGTGCCCGGGCCTGGTCGAAGCAGAGTTTGACGGCTTCACGAAGCGCCTTCTCCTGGAGCGCAGCATCCCCCGCCCTCTCCGCCTTCCCGGCGGCTTCGAGACACAGATTCAGAGCCGCCTGGACATTGGCCTTTCCGCTTTCCATCCGGGCGCTCTTCAACAGGTTCTCGACCGTCCGCCCCCCGGCCAGGGGATGAGCTGAATCCGGTTCGGCGACCGGCAGGGGCCGCGCCTCGACGGCCGGCGGCTGAACCACGGGCTGCCGGACGCGGGGAACCTCCACCGTGGCCACGGGGACCACGGCCGGCGGCGCGGCGGGAACGCCGGACAAATCCTCCACCATCCGCTGCGCGTACTCCCGGTGCGGATCGTCTCCCGCAACCTCCAGGTACTTCCTGAAATACGCGGCGGCCTGATCCTTGTCCTTCATCTCCTGCAGGTAGATCACGCCGAGGTTGAACAACGCGGGCGGGTAATCGGGCTGCCGCTCCAGCGCGCGCATCAGGTAGAAGATGGCCTTGTCCGCGCCGCTGGCATGGATCTCCGCGAGCGCCAGCGCGGTGAGCACGCGCGGCGACTGCGGCGCGCGCGCCAGCGCGCCGAACAGCACGCGGCGGGCTTCCTGCCACTTCCCGGATTGCATGTAGATGCGGCCGAGGAACTCCAAGGACCGCGAATCGGCCGGATCGGCGAGGGCCGCCTCCTCCAGCAACGTCGCCGCGCGCGCGAGATCTCCGCTGTCGTGGAGGATCGCGGCCAGGTTGTACGTCGGCTCCACCAGCGAGGGGTTCAGGCTCCGGCTGTTCTCGAAGGCTTCGATGGCCCGCTGAAGCTGTTCGAGCTTCCACTCCGCGAGACCGATGTAGTTGTACGCCACGGCGTTGGCCGCGCTGCCCGGACGCTCGGTGATGGATTTTTCGAGCAGGGTTTTGGCGCGGACGTAACTGCCGCGCTCGAACTCGCGCACGCCGCCGCGGAACTCGCGCTCACCCGGCCCGCCGCCGCAACCGAGGACCGCGCCGAGGATCGCACATCCCAACAGCACGGCCAGAAAGGATTTGTTTTTCACAAGGGACATCTCAATGACTAATGCCCAATGACGAATGACTAATCAATGACGAATGACGACTATTGAATCCAAACCTCCCGGTCGCGCGGCCCGTCGAATTCGCACAGGAAAATTCCCTGCCAGGTTCCCAGCTTCAGCCGGCCGCCGGAAACGATGATCCGCGCCGACGAACCCATCAGGCTGGCCTTCGCGTGGGCGGCCGAATTGCCTTCCCCGTGGGCATACGGCCCCGCCCAGGGCACGATCCGATCCAGGATCTGCTCCAGGTCGGCCATCACGTCCGGGTCGGCGTGTTCGTTGATCGTGACCCCCGCCGTCGTGTGCGGGACAAACACGGTGACCACACCCTCCTTCAGCCCGAACTCGGAGACCGCCGACTGAACCTGGCCCGTGAGGTCCACGAACTGTGTCCGGCCCTGCGTGCGCACTTCGAGTTTCTTCATGGCCCCGCATTATAGGAAATACCCGCCCGCGCACAAGGGCAAGGGCCTGTTTGACCCCGTTGGAAATTCTGGTATGCTTGCCGACCGGACACGCAAGCATGACACTGGTCTACATTCTCATCCTGATCCTGCTGCTGTTGCTGAACGCGTTCTTCGTGCTCGCGGAATTCGCGGCGGTGCGCGTCCGCGGCACGCAGATCAGCGAGATGGAAGCGCAGGGCCGCCGGTCGGCGCCGGCTCTTCGAAGCGTTCACGAGAGGCTGGACGAGTACCTGGCGGTCTGCCAGCTCGGCATCACGTTCGCCAGCATCGGACTGGGCTTCGTCGGCGAACCCGCCATCGCGCAGCTGCTGATGCCCCTCCTCGGCAGCATCGAGGCGGCACATGCCGTGGCGATCACGATCAGCTATATCCTGGTCTCGTTCCTCCACATCCTGCTCAGCGAGCTTCTTCCCAAGAGCATCGCCATCCGGTTCGCGGAGCGCTCCGCCCTGCTCACCGCCCAGCCGATGGTCTGGTTCCGCTACATCCTCTACCTCCCGCTCGTCCTGCTCAACGGGTCGGCGAACCTGATCCTCCGGATGCTGGGCCTCTTCGCCCTCCCCAAGGAGTCCGCGCCGTCCGAGGCGGAGGTCCGGATCATCCTGGAGAAGTCCCAGCAGGAGGGGCTGATGCCGTTCCGCAGGCTGCTGCTGATGGAAAACGTTTTCGATTTCGGCGGCGTGCGGGTGCGCGACGAAATGCGGCCGCTCGACCAGTCCACCGTGCTGTACGCGGATCATCCCTGGGATGAGAACCGCCAGAAGATCGAGTCGACCCTGCACACGCGGTTTCCCCTTCTCGAGGGCAACCCGCCGCGCCCGCTCGGCATCGTCCACATCAAGGACCTCGCGCGCTCCAGCACGCCGTGGCCCGGACCCACCGATTTCAAAGCCATCGCTCACAAGACGTTTCTCACCACCCCCGACACCCCGCTGGAGCAGCTCCTGACCGAACTGCGGCGGCGGCGAATCCATATGGCCCTCGTGCAGGACGCCAAGGGCCAGCTCTGCGGCCTGATCACCATGGAGGACATCCTCGAACAGCTTGTCGGCTCGATCGAGGACGAGTTCGAGAAGGAAGCTCCGCTCCGCCTCGGGGATGTGCTGAAGGAAAGCCGCATCCTGCTCGACCTGCAGGCGACATCCCCGACCGACGCCATCGCCGAGATCATCCGCCGGTGCGGCGCGGAGGAGGCCTTCATGCCTCCGCCAGCCGTCATCGAGGCCGTCCAGGCGCGCGAGAAAAGCCTGTCCACCTATCTCGGCGAGGGGCTGGCCGTGCCCCATGCCCGCCTCGACTCGATCAAGACTCCGGTGCTGTACTTCGCGCGTTCCGCCGAAGGGGTCGTGTTCGATCCGAAACTCCCGAACGAAAAGGCGCTGGGGCTCTTCCTGCTTCTGACTCCCGGCAGCGTCCCGCGCATGCAGATCCGCCTGCTCGCGCGCATCGCCGCCCTGCGCGAAAGCTCCTACGTGTGGGACCGCCTGCTCGACGCGCAATCACCCGCGGAAGCGCTCGAGGCCATCCGAAGCGGCGACGAGTTGATGACGTGAGGAAGAATGGTTCCCTGTTCCCGGTTCGCGGTTCACGGATGGAAAGAACAGCGCGCAGAAGTTTTGCAGGCTCAAACCGGGAACAGTGAACAGCGAACTCTAAACACGCTTCTACCAGAATCTATACGCCGCCATCGCCAGCACGTACAACCCCAGCAGAAGATTGGTGACGATGTGTGCCGCGCACGCGGCCCAGATGTCGCGCGTGCGGATCGCGACGAGTCCGTAGGCCAGGCCCGCGACAACACCGGCCAGCCACCGGTCATGCTCCAGCCCGAAGCAAAAGGAAACGGCGAGCAGGAGCAGCCAGCGCAGCGTGCCAAGATCAACCTTCGTGAACTCCTTGCCCAGCAGCCAGCGATACGCCATCCCGCGCCAGAAGAATTCCTCGATCGGCGCGATCACGAAGGCCGAGCCCGCCAGCCGCACCAGGGCGAGCGGCCAGCCACAGACTTCAGGCGCGTACGGGAACAGGATCGGCGACTCGGGGATTTTTCCCAGGGGAAGGATCGCGTATCGCCAATAGAGGTCCTGCAGCGCGGGCCAGCGCCCGGCCCACGAACTCTCCGGCAGAACCCAGGCCGCAAAGACGGCAACGCCGACAACGAAGGCGAGCGGCAGGTGCCGGAATCGCGGGCGCTCATACCCGCGCCAGGGAGACAGCCACACGAACAGCGCGAGGCAGACCACGGTCCGGAGCGCGTAGTTCCACGCCGGTGGAAGACCCGGAACCGCCATCAGCGCGAGCCACGCCGCGAAAGGAAGCCCGTGGGCCCACGCGGCGGCCGCCCCCGTTCTGTTTTCTCCAAATCCACGCATGGGCGGGCAGTATACCGGCACGCCGCGCCGCCGCCATTCTTTTTCACTTGGAACCGCCCCCCACTGCCCCTACCTTCAAGCCATGACTCGGATTCGAAATCTTGATTCGTCCAACTTCAGTTCCTGGGGCCTCAAGATGAGGCGGCCCTTCCACGCGCAGTACTACGCCATGTTCTCCAGCCTCTACGAGGGAATTGTCACCGACCCGCTCCTGATGATGGTGCCCGTCGACGATCACATGGTCCATCGCGGCGACGCCGTCTTCGAAACGCTCAAGTGCGTTCGAGGGAACATCTACAACCTGCGCGCCCACCTGGGGCGCTTGGCCGCTTCCGCGCAGGGCCTGTCGCTCAACCTGCCGTGCAGCGAAAAAGAGTTGGCCGACATCATCGTCCAGACCGTGTTTGCGGGAGAGCATCCGGACTGCCTGATCCGTCTGCTCCTCTCCCGAGGTCCGGGCAGTCTCGGGGTCAGCCCGTACGACTGCCCCGCGCCGGCGCTGTACGTGGTCGTCTCGGAATACAAGAAGCCGTTCATGGAACTCCACCCGGAAGGCGCGAAAGTAAAGACCAGCACCCTGCCGGTCAAAGCCGCACCGTTTGCGAACATCAAGAGCGTCAACTACCTGACCAACGTGCTGATGAAGAAGGAGGCGGTGGACTCCGGTGTGGATTTTGTCGTGTCGTTTGACGAAAACGGGCACCTGGCCGAGGGCCCGACGGAAAACGCCGGCATCGTGACCCGCGACGGCTGTCTTCGCGTGCCGAACCCCGAACGCATTCTCGCCGGCACCACCATGATCCGCGTGATGGAACTGGCGGGTTCCCTGCCGGCCACGCAGCAACTCGCGGCGGTGGAAACGGCCGACATCGCGAGGACGGATGTCGAGGACGCGGCCGAAATGCTGATCTTCGGCACCACGCCGGACGTCACCGCCGCGACGGAATTTGACGGCAAGCCGGTCGGCGGCGGGAAGCCGGGCCCCGTCTTCAAGCAGCTCAACCGGATTCTCCTGGAGGATATCCATCAGAATGCGGGGATGCAGACACGCGTGTTCTGAAAAGGCCGGGGTCCGCTTCCGGACGCAGCCAAAAACGCTTGCCGCAACGGCGCCGATTTCATACGGTCGAGCAGTTCACAATCCCTATCAGGAGGCGCGTCCATGAAGAAGATTCTCGCCATCGCATTGATCGCAGCCCTCGCGGCAACCACGCACGGCATGTTCCTTGAAGAGGGAACCAGCGAACTCAGCGTTTCGGGTCTGATGGATTTCGAGACGTCGAACGGAACGCTCCTCAACGTCAACCTTTTCTACGGCTACTTCTTCATGGACTATCTCGAAATCGGGATGGCCGGCGCGTATCGCGATGACGACGCCGTCGAAACCTGGGCGCTGGGGCCAAAGGCGGAGTACAACTTCGACATCGGCTACTCGGTGGTTCCGTTTGCCGGCGGGCATCTCCAGATCGCCGCCACGGACAACAAGGCTGCGGACGAGAACCATACCGCGGGCATCCTCGGGATCGAGGGCGGCGCCAAGTTCCTCATCACCGAATACGCCGCCCTTTCCCTCGCCCTGGTCGGCGAAGTCGCCACGGACGACATTTACCCGGCGAAACATGGCGAGACGGAAAGCACGGATGTCCGTCTCGAACTGGGGATGAGAATATTCTTCTAGGCGCGGAGAAAACTTCGGACCGCGGTGGCTCGCTACAGGTTCGGCCCGGTTGAACGCGCGAGAATCCGGTTCAATTCGCCCTCGCTGATGATCTTCTTTTCGAGAACGAGCCGGCGCAGATCCTTCTTCGTGCGCAGGGACTCCTTCACCAGTTCGGCAACGCGGTCATAGCCCAACCGGGGATTGAGCACGGTGGCCAGTCCCGCGCTCCGCTCGAAGTTCAGCCTGCAAACTTCCCGGTTCGCCTTGATCCCGGAAATGCATTTCTTCGCCAGCATCGCGCAACCTCTATCCAGGATGCGGAACGACTTCACCAGGTTGCAGCCGATCAGAGGCATGTGCGTGTTCAGTTCGAGCTGACCCGCTCCGCACGCCATGGCCACGGCGTTGTCCAGGCCGACGACCTGGATGCAGGCCATGCCCATCGCTTCGCAGATGCTCGGGTTGATCTTTCCCGGCATGATGGACGAACCCGGCTCGACCGGCGGCAGAACGATCTCGCCGAGGCCCGTATTCGGCCCGGAACTCAGGAGACGAAGGTCGTTGCAGATCTTCAGAAGATCCAGCGCAAGAAGTTTGAGAGCCGACGACATTTCGGCCAGGTCCGTCATGAACTGCGTCGCTTCAAGCCCATCCTTCGCCACGCGATATTTCCTGCCCGTAACCTTGTTGAGTTCCTGAAGAATCAACGGGCGAAACGCCTTCTTCGTGTTGACGCCCGTGCCGATCGCGTTGCCGCCCACACCCAGTTCCAAGAGCTTTCCTGCCGCCTGTTCCACCCGCGCGACATCCTTCTCCAGCGCCCGCGCGTACGCGTTGAATTCCTGCCCCAGAGTCACCGGCACCGCATCCTGAAGATGCGTGCGCCCGCTCTTGATCACGCCGGCGAACGCGGAACCTTTCTTCCTCAACGCGCGGACCAGCGCGTCCACGTTCTTCAGCAGCACGTCCGAAAGCTCCACGGAGGCGATCTTGATGGCGGACGGGAACACGTTGTTCGTCGATTCGCCCTTGTTCACGTCGTCGTTCGGATGAACCAGCTTCCGGTCGCCGCGCTTTCCTCCCAAGGCGACACACGCGAGGTTCGCGATCACCTCGTTCACATTCATGTTCGACGACGTGCCGGACCCGGCCTGGAAAACGTCCACCGCAAATTGATCGACCACCTTCCCCGCGAGCACACGGCGACACCCTTGGACGATCGCGTTCGCCTTCTTCGCGGGAAGCAGCCCCAGGCGCTGGTTCGCCTTCGAGCACGCCCACTTCAGCTTCACCATGCCGTAGACAATCTCGAGCGGCACCGGCTCGCCCGCCACGTTGAAATTGTCCAGGGAACGAGCCGTGTGAACGCCGTAGAACGCACTGTCCGGCACGGCTTTGACGCCCAGCGAATCTCTCTCTTTTCTCATGACTCACCCATCCGTTGCGTGCATCCTACATGAGATCGCAACTCGCACAAGGAACAATTATCCTGTCGACCAGGGAGGTGCCTCATGCAGAAGAAGACAACCGTTGAGAAGGCCACCGCGCGCAAGTATCCCGAGCCGGTCGTGCTGGTGACCACGCACAACCCGAAGGGCGGCGACAATGTCATGGCCGTCGGTTGGACGACCACGGTCTCGTACAAGCCGCGCATGATTCTGGTCGCCATCGACGATGCCGCGTACACCTACGAGCTCATCCGCAAGACGAAGGAGTTCGTCGTGGCGTTCCCTTCCGTGAAGATGGCGAAGGCCACGCTCTACGCCGGCTCGCGCCACGGGCACAAGATCGACAAGATCCGCGGCGCCGGTCTCGCCGTGCAGAAGGCCCGGAAGGTCAAGGCGCCCCTCCTCCGCGACGCCGTCGCCAACTTCGAGTGCAAGCTCGTGAAGATCTTCCAGCCGGGCGACTGCCCGATGATCGTCGGCCGGGTCGTCGCCGCGCACGAGAACAAGGACGGGAAGTTGAAGAGGCTGTATTACAGCTATGGGAAGAGGTTCGTGCTGGGGGGAGTGAGAGCGGAATGACCAATGACCAATTTCCTAATGCCCCATGAATGACGAATGACCCAATGCCATGCAATGTTTCGTCATTGGACATTCCTTGGTCATTCGGATTTGGTCATTGGTCATTCCGCCGGCTTCGTTCCATCGAACAGCGACAACTGGTCAGGGTTGTACTTGCCTCGCTTCGGCGGGTGCTTCGCCAGCACCGGCTGTCCGCCCTCCCCGAATTCGCCTTCTTCGAGGTTCGCGAGAATCTCCTTGGCGCGATCGATGACCTCGGGCGGCAGGCCGGCGAGGCGCGCGACCTGAATCCCGTAGCTCTTGTCCGACGCACCGGCCACGATCTTGCGCAGGAACGCGATCTTGTCGTTCTTCTCGCGGACCAGCACGTTGTAGTTCTTCACGCCGGGCATCGTCAGCGCGAGATCGGTCAGCTCGTGGTAGTGGGTCGCAAACAGCGTCTTCGCCTTCACGCGCGGGTTGTTGTGCAGGAACTCGGCGACGGCCCACGCGATGCTGATGCCGTCGAACGTGCTCGTGCCGCGGCCGATCTCGTCGAGCACGATCAGGCTCCGCGCCGTGGCGTTGTTCAGGATGTTCGCCGTCTCCTGCATCTCCACCATGAACGTGCTGCGGCCGCGAGCGAGGTCGTCGCTCGCGCCGACGCGGGTGAACACGCGGTCCACCATCCCGATCTCCGCTTCCGCGGCGGGCACGAACGAGCCCATCTGCGCCATGATCACGATCATCGCGACCTGCCGGATGTACGTCGACTTGCCCGCCATGTTCGGGCCGGTAATGACGATGAGCTGGTTCTCCAGCCCGTCCAGCAGCGTGTCGTTCGGGACAAAGCGCTCCGCCTCGGACATCTGCTCAATGACCGGGTGCCGGCCGTCCTTGATCTGCACGGCGGTCCCGTCCGTCATCGCGGGCCGCACGTAGTTCAGCGCCAGCGCCCGCTCGGCCAGCGCGCCGAGAACGTCGAATCGCGCGATCGCATCGGCGGATTGCTGAATGCGCGCCGTCTCCTGGACGGCCGCATTGCGGATTTCCACGAACAATTCGTATTCGAGTTCGAGCGAACGTTCCTGCGCCCCGAGAATCTTGTTCTCGTACTCCTTCAGCTCCGGCGTGATGAACCGTTCGGCGTTCACCAGGGTCTGCTTGCGGATGTAATCCGCGGGCGCGGCCTCCAAGTTGCTCTTCGTGATCTCGATGTAGTAGCCGAAGACTTTGTTGTGGCGGACCTTCAGCGACTTGATGCCGGTCCGGGCCTGCTCGCGCGCCTGGAAATCCGCCAGCCACTTGCGGCCCTCGGTGGCGGCATCTTTCAGCTCGTCCAGTTCCTTGTGGTAGTCCTTGCGAATGAGCCCGCCGTCGCGGACCGACACCGGCGGCTCGTCGACGATCGTCTTTTCGATCAAGTCCACCAGCTCCGGCAACGGCGTGATGTCGTCCGCCAGCGATGCGAGCAAGGGCATTGGATGGCCGGCCGCTTTCTTTTTCAGTTCGGGCAGCGACGCGAGGGAGATGCTGAGGGCTTTCAAGTCGCGGCCGTTCCCGCTCCCGGCGCCGAGGCGCGCGATCAGCCGTTCCAGGTCCTTCACCTGCGCCATTGCGTCGCGCAGGTCGGCGAGCAATTTGCGGTCCTTGACCAGCGCCTCGACCGCGTCGTGCCGCCGTCCGATTTCCTTCAAGTCCATCAGCGGCCTCAGGATCCAGTCGCGCAGAAGCCGGCTGCCCATCGCCGTGCGCGTCGTATCGAGCACGCGCAGGAGGTTCGTCGCCGAACCCGCCCGCCCGGGACTCCGCGAAGACACGAGGTCCAGATTCGAGACGGTGGCCTCGTCCAGGAGCATGTAGTCGGTCGGATTCTTGACGGACAGCCGACGGACGTGCCCGACCTGCCGCCGCAGCTCGTGGGTCACGTAATGCAGGACCGCGCCGGCCGCGCCGACCCCCGCGGTGCAGCCGTCGCAGCCGAATCCCGTCAGGGAATGCACGCCGAAATGCCGCGTGAGCAGGTCCAGCGCCGCGTCCTTCTCGAACGTCCAGTCATCGTACGGGCTGAGCATCGTGCCGGACACGCCGCCGGTCAGGGAGACGAACGATGGGTCATCCCTCATCGCCCCCGGGATCACGCACTCGGCCGGCGCGTGGCGCACGAGGTTGTCCTGGATCGCGGCGAGGCTCGCGCTCTCTTCAATCCAGAACGTGCCGGTGGACAGATCGAGCAGGGCCAGCCCAAACACCCCGCCCTTCTCGCAGACGCCGGCGAGGAAGTTATTGCGGGCGGATTCGAGGACATTTTCCTCGAGGACCGTGCCGGGCGTGACGATCCGCGTGACCTCGCGGCGCACGATGCCCTTCGCCGCTGCCGGATCCTCCATCTGGTCGCAGATGGCGACCTTCTTGCCGGCTTTGATGAGTTTCGCGAGGTAGAAATCCACCGCGTGATACGGCACACCGCACATCGGTACGGTCTGGCGCTTCGTCAGCGCGATATCGAGGATCTGCGACGCCTCTTTCGCGTCGTCGAAAAACATCTCGTAGAAATCGCCGAGCCGGAAGAAGAGGATCGTATCGGGCGAAACCTCGCCGCGGATCCGCCGGTACTGCCCCATCATGGGTGTGGTCTGGTCGGTCATTCGCACTCCGAAAAAGGCGGACGAACTTTAGCAAATCAGCCGGGATTGTCACGACCGCCCGGAAAAACAAAACGGCCCGCGGGTCTCCGCGGGCCGTCGAAAATATCAGCAATGAGTTTCTCAGTCTTTTTCGCGATCCGGGTCCATCATGTCCTCGGTCGCGTCCTCGCCCTTCTCTTCGGTTTCTTCCTCGTCATCCTCGACGACCGTCCCCACGCGCGTGATGTCGTCGAAATCCGACGTGTCCTTCTCCTCTTCATCCTCATCCTCGGTCTGCTCCGCGCAATCGGGACAGACCGCCGAGCGCGGGAAGCAGATGCGGCAGAACTCCGCGCCGCACATGCTGCATTCCTTCATGCGCTCGTCGCCGTGGACCGGGCAGCCGGCCCCCATGCCATACGCATTTGATTCCTCTTCAACCGCCATGATGAACGACCCTCCGCATCCGTCCGTTCAGTCTTCGCCTGTACATATACCCGCAAACGTTTTTGCGTTTAGAGTATTTTGTTCCGCAAAAAAACTCTCCGGTCGGCGCGAATTTAATGACCTGTCACGGCCCGTACAACCATAAATTTCATGCAAATTGACAGGCGGAAAAAACCCGGGAAATCGGCGACCTGGACCCGACGGTCAATCTTCGCCGAGTTCGACGTTCCAGTAGGCAAGATCGAGGAAATGCCGCCAGCTATGGTCGGCGGTCTTGATGAACTGCACCTCGACAAACGGGCGCCAGCGCGGCTTCTTCGGCTTGCGGATCAGGTGCATCCGCGCCTCCTCCGGCGAGCGGCTGCCCTTCCTGCGGTTGCAGTCCACGCAGCTGCAGACCACATTGGTCCACGTGGTCAGCCCCCCGCGGTGCCGCGGGACCACGTGGTCGATGTTCAGGTCCTTGCGGTCAAACTTGTGCCCGCAGTACTGGCACGTGTTCTTGTCGCGCTCGAACACGTTGTGCCGCGTGAACTTCACTTCCTTGTTCGGCAGGCGGTCAAAGAACAGGAGCAGGATCACGCGCGGGATGCGGATGCGGAAGGCGATCGTCTTGACCACCTCGTCGCCCGCGTACTGCTCGGAGAAATCGCACCACTGGGGAAAGGAAAACGTGTTGAAGTTGCCGTCGTTTTCGCAGACCACCTGGGCGTGGCCGGAATACAACAGGGTTAGCGCCCGCTCTGCCGTACAGACGTTGATCGCCTGCCAGAGGCGGTTCAGCACAAGCACCAGTTGCTGTGTGGATCCCGCCGACATGACTCACCCAATAACAATGCCGCGGAAAGTAACACAACAGACCGCCGGCTGTCAAAGAGGAGGAAGGAACCACGCCTCGCGCGAACGTATGAAATGCGTTCACGCGAAAAGGACACGGGCGCAGTTGCCGCTCACCGGTCAGCCGCAAAGAGGCGCAAAAAGCACAGGCGATCCTCATGTGCCTTTTGTGCCCTATCGCGGCCAAGTGTCCTGGATCACGGACAACTGACAACGGACCACGGACAATTTTCCTGTTGAGACTTTTTGTCACATGGAGCATATTCCCGCCGAATGAAATCGGCCTTTCTCGACAAGCTGATCAATCGGCTGGACCGGATCGACCCGGGCAGCCTGCAGACGCATTTCCTGCATCTCGCGAACGAGAAGGGGCTGCTCGAGACCATCTTCAACGCGGTGCGTGAAGGGCTGATCGTGCTCGATCAGAACGGGAAGATCACGTATGCCAATCGCGCGGCGGGCAAGCTGCTTGGATTTTCCTCGGACGCCGTCACGGGAGATTCCATTCAGCGGTACATCCGCGAGATCGAGTGGGATCGCGTGCTGAAGCTGGACGAAAAGGAATGGTCCCGCCTGCTCAGCCGCGAAATGGAAATCACCTACCCCGAGCACCGGTTCCTGGATTTCTACGTCGTGCCGCTCGCTCCCGAAACGCCGGGCGAAAGCGGCGCGGTCGTCATCCTGCGCGACGTCACGCGCGACCGCGAACACGAGGCCCAGGCGATCGAGCCGGAGCGGCTCAACGCGCTGACGCTTCTGGCCGCCGGAGTGGCCCACGAGATCGGCAACCCGCTCAACTCCCTGAACATCCATCTCCAGCTGCTCGAGCGCGAGATGGAAAACCTGCCGCCCTCGAAGCGGGAGAACCTGAAGGAACTGGTGGACGTGTCGAAGAAGGAAGTCGTCCGCCTGGACCAGATCATCACCCAGTTCCTGCGCGCGATCCGCCCGACGCAGCCGAACCTCGAGCGCGGCTCGGTCGCCGGCGTCCTTCGCGAGACGCTCGCGTTCCTCAAGCACGAGATCAAGGACCGCGACGTGCTGG
>CALMZY010000027.1 GCA_937870865.1 uncultured Lentisphaerota bacterium
TCCAATTCGGAATGAATCCGCTGATTCAGGCGGCGGTGCGGGTTCACGTCGCACCCCCTTTCGCGCGAAACATGCGCGTAAGCATCTCGATGCACCCGCCCGCAACTACCAGGCCGACACCGCCCGCCAGGAGATAGGCGCCCAGGCTCAAATCGTTCCAAAATGTCTCGTGGTCCCGGGTAAAGACATCGATCACGAGAAACGTGATGCCAAAGCCCCGCAGCAAACCGCTCTGCCACCGGGCGCCGAGGGCGATCTGCGCCACGCAGGCGACGGTGAAGAGGACAACCCAAGCAGCCGTGCTCTCACCGTGCCCGGCCCAGATGGAAAGGATCAGCAGCGACATATTCAGGTACGCGAGGCCCAGCGACTCCCACGCCTGGTAGAACCTGCCCGGCCGGGGATACAGGTTCCACTCGTGGTACAAGCCGACGCCAATCGCCGCGAGCGCGACCACGCACATCATACGGGGGTCCTGGACGGCAAACACGTAGGTCGAGCGGCCGCACATTGCGTTCCACGCGCCGATCCAATGGAACATCCCCAGGAGGGTCAAGATGAGCAGGTATGTATTCCGGCTTCGATACGCCAGGAAGAAAGCAATCGGCAGACTGAAGATGCCCACAAGAGTCAGGATGGCTTCATCCTCGAAGCCCACGACGCCGCTGAGTACCCCGATCGCGCTCGTCCAGAGAACAACTCCCAGCGTCACGATGACCTTGGATGAAGTGGCGTATCGGTCTTGCACGTTCCTGGCCAGGCGCAAGCCCCAGTAGGTCAACCCGCCTCCCACGCATCCCAGGACCACGGCCGAGAAACCCGCGGACTCCGTCATGGCCGTAACGAGGCCCATGATTCCAAAGAAGGCCCGCAGTCCGCCCGCGATCCCCAGGTATTTGATGACGCCGATCCCCCCGAAGCGCTGCGCCTCGTACCGCTCGCTCAACACGTCCAGAGTTTCCTTCTCGATAACTCCGTCCGCAAACCAGACGGCGATATCCTGCTGGAGCTGTTCTTTTGTTGTTCTTCCGGCCATATCGAACATCTCCCTTGCCGCCACCCATCCTAGGCCGCCTGGAGCGTGAAGAGCAAGGCGGAAACGCCTAATGACGAAGCACTAATGACTAATGTCCAAGCACCGATGACCAAGAACTCACCAGTCTCCATCCGCGAAATCCGCGGTGAATCGTCACTTCCTTGCCCGCACGCGGTAGAAGACCTGGTTCAGTCCGCTGACGGTGTCGGTATACGCGTTGTTCGGCGGCGTGGCGGCGATGCCGGTCGCCCGCTGGCTGAAGTTCGTCAGCGAGCCGACCGAACGGTACAGCGTGTACGTCCGGTTGGACGCGCTCGGCCATTGCACCACCTGCGTTGTCGCGCCGGGCGCGCCCACGCGCGCGTCCAGCCGCGACGACGGGCTCTGCGGATCCGTGCCGGCGATGCCTTCCTGCCAGTCGCTGCTTCCGTCGGCATCGCTGTCGCGCACGGCCGCGCGCGCCCAGTAGTTCTCGACGAGCCGCAGGTTGCGGTAGTACACGCTCGTGTTCTGCCCGCCGTCGGCCTCGTTCGCGAAGACGATCGCGTAGAGACGGTTCGTGGTGAACTGGCCGACCGGGATCTCATAGTGCTTCCAGCCGCTCCCGGGGTAGTTGTGGTACGTCTGGTTGCTATACGCCTCCGTGCCGTAGATCTGGAAGAAGACCTCCGGCGCAAACGTGAACACGTCGGTGTTCGTGTGCCCGGCCAGGCCGACGCCATTGACTTCGGCCTGCGCGCCGTCGCTCATGAAGTCGAACTCGAGCACGGTGTCGGGCGTCACCTGGTACTGCTGGGTCGCCCCGACGTTGGCGTCCATCCACTTCCAGTTGCAGCCCCAGAGGTGAATCATCGAGCCGTCGCCCGTGTTGTGGATGCCGGTGTCGAGGACCGTGTAGTTCGACCAGTTCACGTCGTGCGGCGGCGGGCCGTGGTCCCCGAACCCGCCGTAGCTCATCATCGCCGAGGCGCCGAAGTTCTTGTTCGCGGGCGCGATGATCCTCAGCTTGGGGTCGTCCAAGCAGAA
>CALMZY010000028.1 GCA_937870865.1 uncultured Lentisphaerota bacterium
CACGGCCAACCCAGCGATTAATTTCTGCATGACTCAAGTCCTCCAAGTAGATTCATCAAGGGATGATTTATCGCTGTGAAAGTAGCACGATTTGAGACGAACGCAATAGAAAACAGGAACCCGCCAGAACGGCGGATTCCTGCTTCCACAGCTGCCGTATTTTCTACTTCTTTTCTTCGATCAGGACCTGCACCATGACCCGCGAACCCTTCGGGGCAATGGGGACCATGGTGCCTTCGATCGGGTTTCCGTCGACCTTGAGAGACACCCGGCGGGCCTTCTTCCCCGCCCGATTCGTCACGACGATATGGTAGGCGGCGCCTCGGTAGTTTCGCAACATGGAGAACCCCTTCCAGTTCGCCGGAATCATGGGTTCGATCTTCAGTCCCTTGTGCGTGGGCCGCACGCCCAGCAGGTAGTCCGTCAGGGCGCGATACATCCACGCCGCCGAGCCCGAGTACCACGTCCAGCCGCCGCGGCCGTAGTTCGGGGATTGCGGACCGTCCACATTGCCCGGGGTCACATAGGGTTCGGCGCAGTAGTGGTCCGGGTTCATCCCCCGGCGAACCGGGTTGAAGCTGTTGAAGACCTTGAAGCAGCGTTCCGGCGTTCCGGCGATGGCTTCAGCGATGATAGCCCAGCAACCGGCGTGGGTGTAGAGCCCGCCGTTCTCGCGCAGGCCCGGCGCATACTGGCTGAGGTGGCCGATGCCCGGATCCGGCTGGCTGAACGCCGGATAGAACGTCAGCGGGCCATAGTCGCGGTAAAGGATCTTCGACAGAGAGTCCAAGACCTTCTTGCGGCGTGCCGGCGTGGCGATGTCGTGGATCAGGGCCCACGTATTCGAGTTGATCCACATCTTGCCGATCTTGCACTTCTTGGAGCCCAGGACGCCGTGCGCGTACGTCGCGCGGATGTACCAATCGCCATCCCACGCGTACTTGTTGATCGCGTCCTTGATCTTCCCAGCCCTGGACAGGTAACGCGTTCGATCCTTCCGCGCCGCGGCGTCGTTCATCTGCGAGAGCATTTCGCTCCAGTCCGTCAGGATCCCGTAGAAGAACATGCCCAACCAGATCGACTCGGCGGTGCCGTCAAACCCGATGCACGAAAGCCCGTCGTTCCAGTCGCCTTCGACCATCGTCGGGATGTTCCGCGGGCAGGGCCGCGCGAGGACCTGTTCGATGGCCGCACGGCAGTGGCCGAGGATCGTCGCCTCGCCTTTATCGAAGAACGGGACTTTCTTCTGCAGGAACTTGAAATCGCCGGTTTCCTGGATGTAGCGCAGGGTCACGAAGGGAAGCCACAGGAGGTCGTCGCTGTTCTTCTTCTTCATGCCGTCTTCAACGATCGGATGCCACCAGTGGAACGTCGTGCCGTCGCGGAACTGGTGCCGGGAAGCCCGCTCGATGTGCTCGCGGCAGATCGAGGAGTCCATCGTCAGCGTCGCCAGGCTGTCCTGGAGCTGGTCGCGATAGCCGTACGCGCCGCCCGTCTGGTAGTACGCCGTACGCCCCCACATCCGGCACGAGACCGCCTGGTACGGAAGCCACTGGTTGACGAGCAGGTTCACGGAATCGTCGGGCGTGCAGACCTGAAGCTGTCCCGTGAGGACGTCCCACGTGGCCTTCATCTTCGCGAGTTCGCGCTCGACCTGGCCCTTTCGCGCGTACCGCTGGATGATCGCGCGGCCCTCGGCCTGCGTGCGAACGGCACCCAGCAGGTAGGTCACGCTCGTCGTCTGGCCGGGGCGCAGGGTGATCTTGTTGTGAAGCGACGCGATTCCGTCGTTCCACCGGCCCTGCACATTCGTCAACCGGCCATCCTTGACGGCCTTCGGCGCAGTCAGTTCACCCAACTGGCCCAGGAACGCCTTCTGATCGCTCTCGTAGCCGACCGGTTTCGGGAACGCGGTATGGAACCCCGTGTACTCGTAAGGACGGGCCCAGGGCCGGCCGCTCGGATCGGGCAACCCCCAACGCACCTTGCTCGCCCAGAACGTGCCGAGTTTCCGCTCGATCGTTGTCTCGATAAACAGCTTGTCGAACTCGCGGTGGGAATCCGGCGACACGCCGAGACACCACTCGAAATAGGTGAACAGGCTGAGGTGCCGCGTCTTGCGCGAGGTATTCTTGAGGGTGAGCGACCACACTTCAACCGGTGACTGGCTGTCCACGAAGTACGTAACGCTGGATTCCACATCGTGCGAGATGCCGGAAATGACGGAATACCCCATCCCGTGACGGCACTCGTATTTCTGCAGGGGTTTGCACGTGGGCTTCGGCGTGGGCGACCAGAACTGCCCGCTGTCGTCATCGCGGATGTAGATGTACTTGCCCCAGTTGTCGCGCGTGAGGTCCTGGTCCCAGCGCGTCAGACGGTTGAACTGCGCGTGATCGCGCCACGAGTAACCGCTGCCGCTCGCCGAGACGATGGTGCCGTACACGCCGTTGGAAATGACGTTGACCCATGGGCGCGGCGTGTCCGGACGCGTGATGACGTATTCGCCGCGCTCGACATCAAAGTAACCATACTTGTTTTGATACAGTTCTTTCATTCTAGTTCATGTCCTTCGGTTGTTCTGTACACCTATTTCGAGCCCATGAGCACTTCCACCACGTGAACACCGTGATCATGGAACAACGGCAACAGAGATCCCCGCAGAACCTTCCCATCCACCTTGATCTCGCGCACCCCCTGATGGACGCCGTCCGGATTTGAGATCCGGATGTCGTACCGCGTTCCGCGGAATCGCCGGACGATACGGGCCTGTTTCCACCCCGACGGCAGGCAGGGGTCGACGATCAGTCCGTCAAACGTCGGGCGCACGCCCAACATGTTCTGGGTCACAGCGATAAAAAACCAATCGGCGCTTCCCGTCAACCAGGTAAATGCGCCTTCTCCATAGCGGGGATTGCCCGGACCAATGACGTACTCCGGGAATACATAGGGCTCGGTCTTGTAGGACTCGATATCCTTGTCCAGGGCGTTCGGCATGAGCTGGCGGGCTGTCTTGTAGGCCTCGTCGGCGCGCCCGAGCGCGTAATCCATCATGATCTTGAACGCCCCGCCGTGGATGAACACGGCGGCATTCTCCTTCGTGCCGGGCGCGAAGGCCGTGATGCGCCCGATGTCCGGGTTGTACTTCGTGTACGGCGGCGAGAACAGAGCCGGGCCAAACGGCGTATCCAGCGTCACGTCGATCTGGTGCAGAACCTTCTTCTGCTGTTCCCCGTTCGGAATTCCGGCGAGGATCGCCCACGTCTGCGAGTTGAGCTGGCAGCTGCCTTCTTCGTTCACCGGCGAACCGATCGGCTCGCCCTTGTCGTTGAACGCGTACACATAGCGGTCCCCCGCCCACGCGTACCGGTTGATCAAGTCCTTCATGGCCTCGTAACGGCTTTCGCACTCGCGAACCGTGTCCGCGTCGCCGATGAAGCCGGCCAGTTCCTTCAGCATGTTCAGCCCGACACAAAGCCCCATGGCCAGCCAGACGCTTTCGCCCTTGCCGCCGATGCCCGTCCTGTCAAACGCGTCGTTCCAGTCCTGAGTGCCCATGAGAGGCAGGCCCCGTTCGCTCTTGGCGCGGTCCTGCAGGAACTGCATCGCCTTGCGGACATGCCCGTACAGAGTGTCCGATCCGCCATCGTAATACGGAATGCTCTTCTCCAGGATCTTTACGTCGCCGGTTTCCTTGACGTAAGCCGTCACCAGCAGGGGAAGCCAAACCGGAAAATCGGCGGGAGCTTTTCCCTCGTTTGTACCGGTCACGTACGACCAGCCCGCCATCGGCTGCCCCGTGTTTCGCTGGTGCTTCGCCAGCGCGATCATGCGTTCGCGTGCGTAATCCGAGTCCAACGGCAGGAGCCCCCACGCGTCCTGGGCGGTGTTGCGGAAACCGAATTCGCCATGACCCTCGTGGTAGTAGGTTGCCGACCTGCCCCAGTGGTTGTTCATCGCCACCTGGTACTTCAACCAGACGTTCACGAAGTCATCGAGCTCCTTGTCCGGCGTTTCGATCGTCACGCGATCGATCATCGCGCGCCAGCCTCTCTTCACTTCGCGAAGCGCGCTCTCGCACGCGTCCGGTGAACGGAATTTCGCGAGCTTCCCGGCCGCCTCGTCCTCGTTCTCGGCGAGACCCATCACCACGCTGAACGTCTTCGTTTCTCCCGGCTGAAGCGTCAGTTCGTGCTGCAGCACGCCCACCATGTTGTTGCCGCGCACGCGCGAGTTGGTGCAGCCCTTCCCCTTGAGAGCCACCGGATTGGCGTAGTCGCCGGCGGCGCCCACGAAGTTCTCGTAGTCCAGATCGTAGCCCTTGACCGGAAGGCTTGAGCCCATGAACGCATGAAACGGCCACGGCTTGTTGCCCCACGGAAACTTCCCCGCCCACACCGCCTGCAGACGTTCGTCGAAATAGCCCTCGTTCATCAGAACCGTCAGGTTCCGAACCGCCAGCTCGGACTCCCAGTGACCGAGGTGCCACTCGATGAACGGAAAGACTTCGACCTTCCTCGGCTGCCGCGATGTGTTCTTCACCTCCACCATCCAGATTTCCAGCCGCTCCTTCTCAGGAACAAAGAAGGTCGTGACCGCCTGAATGCTTTCATATCGGTTCTTGATCCTGGTGTAGCCCAGACCGTGCCGGCACTCGTACCGATCTCCCAGGTTGCACGGCGCATACGTGCCACTGCACACGACGCCGCTCTCGGCGTCGCGAATGTAGAGGTAACGGCCCGGCCGGTCGTTGAGGTAGTTCGCCGGAGCCCAACGCGTAATTCGGTGATGCGCCGGATCAAGGTACCAACTGAAGCCCCCACCTGTCTGACTGATCACCCCGCAGTACTCACCGTTCGAAAGATAGTTGATCCACGGCCGCGGAGTGTTCGGCCTCCGAATCACGAACTCATGCGCCTTACTGTCAAACTCGCCATACTCTGTGTACTTCTTCACTTTTTCCTCCGATATGAAATCGGTTACTAACAGTTCAACTACAAGTTGTGAGCGTTCACATTAAAGAATAGTGCCATTTTTTTAGGCGATATCAAGGCATTTTGTCGAAAAAAGAGGGGCTGGAGGCCAATTAGAGGCTTTTCAGGCACGAAGACGCCATTTTTAGGCGTCTTCTGGCTATATTTTGGCTGTTGGAAACGGAATTCCTACCAACCAAGCATCCCCGTGAACAGGGCGAACACGAGGAGTACGCATACGATGCAAAGGCCAGCCGAATATAGCGGGAACGGACTCTGGTCGATCTTGCGGCGCTGCAATTTCGACATCAGCGCGAAAACCGCCAACGCCAGTGAAACAAGCAACACGGAAAGGAATGCGATGAAGTTCTGCTGGTAATGCGCCGCCGTCGCCGCGCCGGGTGATCCCGATCCATGGGCCGCAGCAGGACCGACCAGAGGGAGAATCATGCAGACAAGGTAGAACGAAAGTCCCGAGAGAATGGTCAGAACACTCCCCACAACAGGCCGCGCAAAGAAAGACAGTTCCATCACTTCCTGTTTATCGGCCTTTTTCATTGTCCACGTTCTTTCGACAGCACGCCTTGAAAAACGTTCGGTAAATTAGCGATATGGACGCCGGAGGACAAGGCAAATACTTCAACATCCCCCATCCGTCGACGTTTGAGGTTCCGCGTCTTCCGGCCCCGGCTTTGTCTTCCACCGCCGATGAAGCCATATCCATTGATCCGGATACAGGCGAATCATGTTCTCGATGACCTTCGTGCAGTCCCGGGTGAACGATCGTATCGTCTCCGGCTCGCGGTCGGGCGGAGGATCCAGCGGCGGGAGGACCTTCACCAAATGCCGGCCATTCTCGCGCCGGATCATGAAGACCGGCAACACTGGCGCGCCGGACTGCGCGGACATGTACGCCAGGCCCGGGGTCGTGCAGGCGGGCTTGCCGAAGAAGTCCACGAAGATGCCCTCCGTGTTGATCATATTCTGGTCGAGAATGAACCCGACCAACTCCCGTTTTCTCAACGCCGTCAGACATGTCCGATACGAGTTGTGCGCCGGCACGAATTTCACGCCGAAGCGCCGGCGAAGGCCCATCCAGAACTCATTCACGCCCTCGTTCTTGATGTTCTTCGAAATGACCGTCAGCGGATATCCGAGGCGCGGCACAATCGTGGCCAGCAAATCCCAGTTCCCGAAATGCGCGGTCAGCACGATGGCGCCCTTATTTTTCTGGAGGGCTACCCGCGCGAGTTCCTCGCCCTCAATTTCGATGCTCTGCCGGAGAAATTCGTCGGTTACCTTCCCCAGCCGCAACGTCTCGGCGAGATTCATGCCGAGGTTGGCGTACATCCGCCGAACGATCCCGAGAATCTCCGAAGTCGATTTTTCCGGAAATGCGAACGTCAGCGCGCTGATCGCATCGCGTCTGTGGTAGCGGATGAGCGAACCATAGATCCACCCCAGGCCACGGCCGAACGCCAGGGCGGCCCGCAAGGGAAGCCATGAAAAAAACGCGCAGATGATGCGGAAAATCAACTTCATGCCTGTACGCTTATAGAAGGGAACCCGGGAAAACTCAACACGGCGGTTGATATCCGCTCCTGTCCGGGCCTTTCCAAGGCGCAGTCTTCCAGCGGTAATGGATCCAGGTCCATTGTTCGGGATGTTCCCGGATAATCTGCTCAAGGACGGCCGTGCAATGCTGTGTAAAGGCACGGACGGATTCCGGCTCGATATCCGCCGGAGGATCGATGGCGGGCAGAATCTTGATCACATGACGCCGGACATCCGGCTGCCGGCAGATGAACACCGGAACGACCGGCGCGCGGGATTGAAAGGCCATGTAGGCAAGCCCCGGAGTCGTGCACGCGGGCCTCCCGAAAAAATCCACATAGATTCCCTCGTCCCGGGTCATGTTCTGGTCGAGCATGAACCCGATGATCCCGCCATTCTTCAGAGCCTTGAGGCAGGGTCGGTAGGAGTTGTGCGCGGGCAACACGCGCGAACCGAACCGCTGCCGGACACCCCACCAGAACTCCTGCAGCGACGCGTTCTTGATCGACTTGGCGATGATCGTCAGAGGATACCCCGACAACGGCGTGAGAGTCGCCAGCCATTCCCAGTTTCCAATGTGCCCGCACAAGGCCAGAACGCCCCTACCCTGCTCGTACGCCGATTTGAGATTTTCGACATTCTCCACGGAAACCAGTTCGCGGGCTGCGGCTTCGCTCAGCCGCGGCAGGCGCATCATCTCGACAAAATCCATCCCCATGTTCCCGTACATGCGTCGAAGAATGTCCCTGATTTCGCCCGCCGGCTTCTCGGGGAAGGAAATCGAAAGCGCCGACTGCGCATAGCCGCGGCGATAGCGGACGACAGATCCAATGACCCACCCAAGCGCACGGCCCATGGCCAGCGCGAAGCGCAACGGCAGGCAAGAGAGCAAGGCCGACAGGGCCTTCAGAATCAGCTTCATGCACCACGTTCAGCAGGTCACGCGAGCAGCAGCCGCACGCGCACGGGCTCGTTCCGGCTCCGGACCTGCACCTCGCAGAAAGAATGTCGGGATTTCACCGTTCCTGCAAGGCATTCCTTCGTGATGCGACAGGGAACAGAACGCCACGCCTTGCTCCCCACGCGCACCTCCGCGCGCACGCCCCGGGGCCGATCCACGCGGCTGCGCAGAACATAAACCCGGGCTTTCGGCATTCCGTCGTACGATCCGCGGGGCGCCGAGACCGAAAGCTCGATCACCTTCCCCTGCTTCCTTCCGCTGACCTTCGTCCTGGCGAAACGGCCGCGCTCGTAGTCCTTGGTCCGGCCGTCATCCTCGTAGAGAACGAACTCGGACGTCTCGAATGGGCTCGGATAGTAGTCGAACTGAATCTCGGCCGGAACGGCCGTGCCCAGGTTTCTTCCGACTCTCTGGCACGGGATGATCGCACCCTCGCGCACGTAGGTCGGGATGCGTTCCACCGGGATGTCGATGTGCCCGTCGCGCATGCCGTGATAGACCTCGTCGGTCTCGAGACCCATCCAGTTCCCGTTCGGGAAGTAGGCGCGCTTGCGCAGCACCTTCGAGTGTTTGTCCACGGGACCGTCGGCCGGAATGACCAGCAGATCGCGGCCCAGCGTGTACTGATGCTTGCGCCAGAGAGCGCCGCCGTCGTTGTCGTTGTATTCGAGGTACAGCGGGCGGGCAATGGGCATCCCGGTCTCGTGCGCCTCGCGGGCCAGCGTGTAGAAATAGGGCGCGAGCGAATAGCGGATGCGCGTCTGCTTGCGGAACAGTTTCTTCGCCGCCGCGCTGTACTTCCACGGCTCGCGATCGCCATGATCGCTGTGCGTCCGGAACACCGGGCTCATGGCTCCGAATTGGGACCACCGGATGAAAAGCTCCTCGTCGATCTTCCTGCCGAAAAATCCGCCGATATCGTGCGACCAGTACACCGCGCCGAGATTGCCGGACCGGGCGGTGAACTCGATTTGGTGCTGAAGCATGTGCCATTCCGACGGCGTGTCGCCGGAGAACTGGACGGGATATCGATGAGAACCCACCCCGCCCCAGCGAGCAAGGATGACCCCGCGCTTGTTCGTTTTCTTCTCGGTCAGCTCGAAGTAGACGCGGTTCGCCCAAAGCTGGCTGTCCGTGCCGGCAAACGGCGGCTTGACCCAGCCGTCGATCCACCAGAAATCCATGCCTTGGTCGAACAGAGGCCCCAGGAGAACATCACACCACGCCTTCACCGCCGGTTTGCGCGACCAGTCGCACGCCCACTGGCCCTGGTGCGGGAGCGCGCCGAGCCTCTTCTCGATCTCCGGGATGTGGCTGTCGTTCGCCGGCAATGCGTCATATTGATCATAGCCCGGGTGATCGTTCAGCGAGGTCTGCACCCCGAGGTCGTGCAGCGCCTTCATGGCCTTCCGCGGATTCGGGAAGAACTTCTTGTTCCAATCGTACCCGCCCCACCCGCCGCGCCAGTCCGTGTCAATGATCATCACATCGATGGGGATGTCGTCCTTGCGATAGCGCTTCACGAGGTCAATGACTTCCGTGTCGGTGTACGCGTACCAGCGGGAATACCAGAATCCGAACGCCCAGCGCGGCACCATGGGAACCGGCCCGAAAACGGTCACGAAATCCTTCAACGCGCCCCTGTAATCGTTGGCGTAGGCGAAGAAGTAACCATCGAACTGAACCATGTGGCCGCGGCATTCAGGCCAGTCGTATTCGTCGTTCCAATACACCTTCGCATCGTCGCCGACAAAATGTCCGCCGTCCGTGCTCAGGATTCCCTCAACCGGATAATGCTGGGGCCCGCCGCACCACTTCCATTGATCCAGCGAACGCGTCACCGTGCCGAGATTGCCGCCATCGCGCTTGCCGGGCGTCCACACCATCCGCCCGCCCGTGCTGTTCCGATGCACGATCTTCAGGTTCTCGGGCGAAAAGACCTGTCCGTCGTCGATGTACTGAAGCTCGAATTTGGGCGTGCGGAGCGTCAGCGTTTTTCCCTTTCGGATCACTTCCGCCGACGCGGCCTTCGCCGCCCTTCTGCCCACGAGAAGAGACGGTCCCGTGGAGAACTTTCGTCCGTGGGAGAACTCGAGCCGGACGCAGCCTTCGGAGTAGACGGTGAAGCGAGCATTACCTTGGACAACGGGTGTTTTCTGGGAGGACATGACGAGCCCCTTCAATGCTTGTTAAAACGTTTCACTGACTGACGCGGAGCCTACGAAACCGGATGGTAAATGCAAGTGATTTTGAAACAGAGGATCGTAACAAGCTGCGGGCAAACGGATTACAAATACGATATTAGCTGGTTCCGGCCAGTTGGCCGAACTTCAGATGATCATCCGCGGCTGTGACCTCAATCACTTCCGACTTGATGATATTCCCCTTCAGAAGTTCCTCGGCGAGGGGATCTTCAAGGTATCGCTCCACGGCGCGCCGCAACGGCCGCGCTCCGTACAGCGGATCGAATCCCTTCCCAAGCAGGAACTCGCGCGCCGAATCCGCGAGGTGGATTTCGATGTTCTTCGCGGCGAGCCGGTCCCGGATCTTCCGTACTTCAAGCTCCAGAATCTTGATCACGTCCTCGCGGTTGAGCTGCCTGAAGACAATGACTTCGTCCAGGCGGTTCAGAAGTTCGGGCCGGAAAACCTTCTTGGCTTCCTCGAGCATCTGGCGCTTCAGCGACGCGTAGTCCGCGGAGGCGTCGCCCTTGCCGAACCCGAGCCCGCCGCCCTTGCGGACGAAGTCCGAACCCAGGTTCGAGGTCATGATGACGATGGTATTCCGGAAATCCACCGAACGGCCGAGGCTGTCCGTGAGTTTCCCTTCCTCCAGAATCTGGAGGAGAATGTGCATGACGTCGGGATGCGCCTTTTCGATCTCGTCGAACAGGACAACGGAATACGGCCGGCGGCGAACCCGCTCGGTCAACTGGCCGCCCTCTTCATAGCCCACGTAGCCCGGAGGCGAACCGACGAGTCGCGACACGGCGAACTTCTCCATGTACTCGGACATGTCGATCTGGATCAGCGCGTCGGCGTTGTCGAACATGAACTCGGCCAGCGCCTTGGCGAGCAGGGTCTTGCCGACGCCCGTGGGTCCCAGGAAGATGAACGAACCGATGGGCCGCTTCGGATCCTTCAGGTCGGCCCGCGAACGGCGCAGGGACTTCGAAATGGCCGCGACCGCTTCCCGCTGTCCGACCACCTTGTCCTCGATATCCTTTTCCATATGGAGAAGGCGCGCCATCTCGACCTCTTCCATCTTGGTCAGAGGAACGCCGGTCCACTTCGAGACGATGACCATGATGTCCTCGCCGTTGACGGTGACGACCGCCTCATCGCGGGACTTCCGCCAGGTCTCCATCAACTTTTCCATCTCCTCGCGGGAAATCCGTTCCTGATCGCGGAAAGACGCGGCCTCTTCGAAATGCTGTGCGCGAATGGCCTCCTCTTTCTGCTTCTTGATCTCTTCGATCTTCTTTTCCTGGTCCTTGATCTCGGGCGGCCGCGTCATCGCGGAAATGCGCGCGCGGGCTCCCGCCTCGTCCATCAAGTCAATCGCCTTGTCGGGCAGGAACCTGTCGGTCACATAGCGCGAAGACAGGGTGGCCGCTTCAGCGATCGCGTCATCCGTGATCTTCGCGTGATGGTGTTCTTCGTATTTCGGCCGCAGGCCCTTCAGAATCTCGATGGTTTCCTGGACCGTAGGTTCGCGCACCTTCACCGACTGGAACCGCCTCTCGAGCGCGGCGTCCTTTTCGATGAACTTCCGGTACTCGGCCAGCGTGGTGGCCCCGATGCACTGCAGTTCGCCCCGGGACAGCGCCGGCTTGATGATGTTCGAGGCATCCATCGCCCCCTCCGCGGAACCCGCGCCGACGATCGTGTGCAGCTCGTCGATGAAGAGGATGATATTCTTCGAGCGCTTGATCTCGTCCATCACCGCCTTGATGCGCTCTTCGAACTGGCCGCGGTACTTCGTTCCCGCCACCATCAGCGCCAGATCAAGGGTGACCACCTTCTTCTCGCGCAGCAATTCCGGCACGTCGCCCTTGGCAATGGCCTGGGCCAGCCCCTCGACAATCGCGGTTTTCCCCACGCCTGCATCGCCGAGAAGAACGGGATTATTCTTCGTCCGCCGGCATAGAATCTGCATGACGCGCTCGATTTCGTTGGCGCGCCCGATGACCGGATCCAGCTGCCCCTTGTTCGCCATCTCCGTCAAATCGCGGCCGAAAGTCGTCAGCGCCGGGTTCTTCGCGTCGCGCGGCGCGGCTGGCTGGCTGGGACGCGCCGCCTCACCGGGTTCGGCGTGTTCGGGAAGCGGCTCCGCGTTCGGATCGTAATTCGGGTCCAGTTCCTTCATGACCTCGATGCGGGTCTTGTCCAGGTCCACACCGAGGTTCTTCAGAACGCGCGCGGCCACGCCCTCGCCTTCACGAAGAAGGCCCAGGAGGATGTGTTCGGTTCCCACGTAGGCGTGGTTGAGCGCCCGGGCTTCGCTGCCCGCCAGCGCAAGCACCTTCTTGACGCGCGGAGTGAAGGGTACATTGCCCACGGTCTTGGTCTCGGGGCCAACGCCGACCGCCTTTTCAACCTCCAGCCGGACCGACTCGAGGTTGACGTTCATCTTCTGGAGAACGTTGACGGCGACGCCCTGCCCCAAGGCAATCAGGCCGAGGAGGATATGCTCGGTCCCGACGTAGCCGTGGTTGAACCGGTCGGCTTCCTTGCGAGCCAGCTGCAGAACCTGTTGCGCCCTTGGAGTGAAATTATTCATGTATCAACTCGATCCCGGCTCGCCCTTTTCAGCCTCTTTCAGTTTTTCCCTGACAAGACTGGCCCGAGCCTGATCCCTGTCTTTCGCCTTCAACTTCTTGCCTTCGGACTTCTGCAGATGCGCCGGCTGGGTCACGAGCAGCAACTCGTCAACGACCCTCCGGTTCATCTTTTTCAGTATACCCAAATCAATGCCGAGACGCAAGCCGGAGAGCAGGTCCAGAGCTTCCTTCGATGTCAGAATGTGCGCGTGGGCCAGGATCCCGTAGGCCCTGCCGACGTGGTCGCACAACATGGCCTCCTTGCGTTCCATCATCCGTGCCCGGGCGTTTTTCTCGTGTTCGACGATCTCCAGGACAACCTGCGTCAAATTCGCGATCGTCGTTTCCTCCTTCTCGCCCAGGCTGATCTGGTTCGAGATCTGGAACATGTTGCCCACCGCCTCCGTACCCTCCCCCCAAAGCCCGCGAACCGCCAGGCCGATCTTGCTCACGCCCTTGACGATCGGGTTGATCTCGTTCGCCAGCACCAGCCCCGGGACGTGCAGCATCACGCTGGCCCGCATGCCGGTTCCCACGTTGGACGGGCAGGCGGTCAGAAAACCGAAGCGCGGCGAGAACGCGTACGAAACGTGCTGCTCGATCTCGTTGTCCATCGCGTCGATGGCCTTCCAGGTCCGATCCAGGTCCAGTCCCGGCCGCATGACCTGAAGGCGCATGTGATCTTCTTCGTTGACCATGATCGACATGCTTTCGTCGACCGCCGCGACCAGCCCGCTGCCCTTGCCCTTCTCGGCCTGCTCCCGGCTCATCAGGTGCCGCTCGAAGAGAACCTGCTTGTCCAGGAGATCGATCTCGCCCATCGAGAGGGCAAAGGATGGCGTCATGCTTCTGAGCTGGCCGAGAACGGGCTGGAGATCCTTCCAGATACGCTCGCACTCGTCTTCGCCGGCCCAGCCAGGGAACGCCCGGTTCTTGAGATTCCGCGCCAGCCGGAGCCGGCTGCTGACAACCGTGCCGGTGTCCTTCCCCGCGGCAAGCCAGGCGCCGGGCTGCTTAAGAAGGTCGTCGACCGTCATGTTGACTCCTTCTTCTCAGGACCCGCCGCGCGCGACCGCGCGCCCTGGATCTGATCGCGGAGCCGGGCCGCTTCCTCGTAATTTTCGGAGGCAATCGCCTGGTCAAGGGCCTTCTGCAGGGCCGCGATCTCCGTGGACAAGCGAACTGCCGTTCCCTCGCGGGATGGGACCTTGCCCATGTGCTGGTCGCTTCGATGCATGGCCTTGATGAGCGGAAGAAGTTCCGCGGCAAACGTTTCGTAGCAATCGGGACAGCCCAGGCGCCCCGTCTTCTTGAAATCCGCGCGCCGGAAATGGCACTTCGGACAGGACCGCTCCGGCCCCGCCGCCGCATCACTGGATGACTGGCCCATGCCCAGGAGAATATCCTGGATGGACAACGGGCCGTGGATGTCAAAGCCGCTCTTGGCAGCGCACTCCTCGCAGAGATGCACCTTCTTGACCGCGCCGTCCGCCACCTGGGTCAGGTGGACCGTCGCCTCCCGTTCATTGCATGATTCGCAAAGCATCAGGACTCCTTGAGGTGCTGGAGTCTTGGAGAACTGGAGTGTTGATCAGCCCGGCTCCGAACTCAGCACTCCCCCACTCCAACGCCCCATCACTCCATTCTTCCTCACTTGATCGGCGTGCCGGAAATCCGCGCAAACGCCCGGAAATGGCGCGAAAGCTCCTTCGTGACGGGGCCAGGCTTGCCACTCCCGATGACCCGGCGATCCATGTTGACCACGCTGATGATCTCGGCGGCGGACCCGGTCAGGAACATTTCGTCCGCCGTATAGAGATCATACCGCGCGAGCACGTCTTCCTTGACCTTGTAGCCGTGTTCCGGCGCCAGTTTCATCACCACCGCCCGCGTGATGCCCTCCAGAGAACCACACCAGGGCGGCGGCGTGATCAGCGTATCGCCGCGCACGATGAAGATGTTGTCTCCGGACGCTTCCGCCACATAACCCTGCGGGTTCAACATGACGCATTCCATCACGCCCGCGTTGATCGCCTCGATCTTGGCCAGGATGTTGTTCAGGTAATTCAGGCTCTTGATCCGCGGGTTCGTGGCCTCTGTCGGATTGCGCACCGTCCCGACCGTAACCACGGACAGCCCCGTCTCATACAGCTTGGCGGGATAAAGCTGGATACCGCCCGCGATGATGATGACCTGCGGCGTTTCGCACGTGTACGGATTCAGCCCCAGCGTGCCGACCCCGCGCGTCACCACCAGGCGGATGTACCCGTCCGCCACCTTGTTGGCCTTGCACGCGATGATCACCGCCCTGGCCATTTCCTTCTTCGTCATCGGGATGGAAAGCGAAATCGCCTGCGCCGACCGATACAGCCGATCCACATGCTCATCCAGCATGAACACACGGCCGTTGTAGGCGCGGATGCCCTCGAACACGCCATCGCCATAAAGCAGTCCGTGATCGAACACGGAGACGTGGGCCTTCGCCTTGTCCACCAGCTTGCCATTCATGTAGATCTTCATCGTGTTGAACTCCTGTTAATCACTCTAGCCGGAAATCCGGATCAAACCAAGCTTCCATCTTTCAGCATGATCTGGCGGTCGCAACGCCGCGCGACCGCGTCGTTGTGCGTGACCACGACGAGCGTATGCCCGCGGTTCTTTGTCAGATCAAACAAATACTGCAGAACCAGGTCCCCGGTTCCTGAATCCAGATTTCCGGTGGGTTCATCCGCGAGGACAATCTCCGGATCGTTCATCAAAGCACGGGCCAGGGCCACCCGCTGCTGTTCGCCACCCGAGAGCTCCATGGGCCGGTGACGCGCGCGCGCGCCCAGCCCGACCTGCTCCAGGAGATCCATCGCGCGCTGGCGATTCCTTGCCGCCATGTGGCAGGCTCCAAAGCGACTCATCGCGGGAAGCATCGCATTTTCCAGCACATCCAGTTCAGGCAGGAGATGGTACGCCTGGAACACGAACCCCATCTTCGTCGCGCGAATTTCGTTCCGGGCCCTGCCGGGCAGGTCGAACAGGCTCCGACCATTGAAGAGCACCTGCCCCTGCGACGGCTGATCGAGACCGCCGAGAAGATGAAGCAGCGTGCTCTTGCCGGCGCCGCTCGCGCCCATGATGGACAACGTTTCGCCCCTCTTCACGTTCAGGGAAACCCCCTTCAGGACGTGCAGGGACGAGTTGCCGATCGTGTAGATCCGGTGCAGGTTCTGCGCCTCGATATGAATGTCGTTCACACTCATCGCTACTCGTACCTCAACGCGCTGACCGGATCCAGCTTCGCGGCCCGGTACGCCGGCACCAGCCCCGCCAGCGTGCAGATGATCATGACGGCCACCGCGATCACAGAAATATCGGCCCATGAGATGACGGCAGGAATCTCACTGAGATGGTAAAGCTCCTTCGGGAACAGCTCGAGACGGAAGCGACTGTTCAGGAAGAACATCAGGTCGTTGCGGTACTGGAGGACCAGGAGCCCGAACCCGATGCCCGCGACGGTTCCGATGACCCCCTCGATCCATCCCTGCCAGAAGAACACCCGCATGATGCTCCCCGAACTGAAGCCCAGGGCCTTGAGCAGTCCGATCTCCCGCGTCTTCTGAACCGCCACGGTGATGAGCGTGTTGGTAATGCCGAAGGCGGCGACCACGGTGATGAAGATCAGCAGAAAGAACATCATGTTTTTCTCGACGCGCAGCGCGGCGAAAAGCTGGCGGTTCTGCTGGATCCACGTTTCGACATCGAATTCGGACCCGATCGCCTGCTGAATCCTGAGGGCTGTTTCATCCGGGCGCAGCGGATCGCTGGTCATCACCTGGATCGCGTGGCATCCCTGCTCCATTCCATACAACTCACGGGCCTTGGCAATCGAGGTGATCAGGAACCCCATGTCGAACTCCCACATCCCCACCTCGAAAATTCCCGCCACGACCAGTTCCTCGGGCAGGTGAACCTCGTCCGGATTGGCGAAGTTGTTGGGCGAATACACCAGCAGCTTGTCGCCGACACCAACCCCGAGACGCGCCGCCAGATCCTTGCCGATCACCACATCCTCGCCTTCGACGGAGTACTTCCCCGCCACCATGTTCGCGGGGATCTTGCTGACGGTAATCTCGCGGACCGGATCCACGCCCCGCACCATCGGCGTGTACACGCGGTCGTGATACTGGACAAACACGATCCCCTGCACAAACGGGGCCGCGCCGGTCACCTGATCCACACCGGCAATCGTATCGACCAGTTCCTCCTCGTCCTCAATGATGCCGTAGCCCGTCACCGTGATGTGGGCGTTGAAGCTGAGGATTTTATCCCGCCACATCTCGTCGAATCCGCTCATCACGG
>CALMZY010000029.1 GCA_937870865.1 uncultured Lentisphaerota bacterium
TTCAAATCCTTGGCCGGATGGAACCAGCCGGCCAACCAACCCATCACCATCGTGCGCGGCTCGAACGTGACCGTTGCGGGCACCTACTCGCCCATTTTGACGGATACCATCCCGCCTGTCATCGTCAGCATCTTCCCGCCGGACGGATACGTGACGGAGTCCAACGCGCTCTTCATGACGATGGTCGTGACCGACAACACGGCCGTGGCCTCCGTGAAAGTCAACAAGAAGCCGGCGACCGCCGGCGGCGGAGATACCTACACGTATTATGCGACGGGCATTCACAAGTCGTACAACGCGTTCACGATCCTGGCCGCCGACCTGGCCGGCAACACGACCAGCCAAACCATCAACTACGCGCAAGCCAAGAAACCCGAACTCAAATGCATGTGGGAGGGCTACTGGCGGGTAAGAAATCCGTACTCCTACAGCCTGGATTACCTGTGGGAGGTGATCAACACGAACAGCGGCGAACACGGCTCCGGCACGGCTCCAGCCAACAGCGACTGCTATTTCACGAGCTCGTCCGGACACAAGGTCATCCGCCTGATGGACATCAACAGCAATCAGCTGGACGTCGCCAACTCGAACCCGACCCCGCCGAGGCCGGAGGATCTGCCGACCGGCGCCCTCGACAGCGACGGCGACGGCTTCTCCAACTACGAGGAAGACCTCGCGGGCACGGATATTTCGAATTCGAACAGCGTCTTCGGCGTGGTCGGCGGCGGCAGTTCAACCGGCCCCCTGCGCGGCGCGCGGCTGGGCGACGACGACGGGTTTCCGCTCCTGGTGCTTTGCTGGACCAGCAGCGTTGACAACGTCTACTCCATCGCGGCGTCCACGGACTTGGACAACTGGTATTTCGTTCCGGACTTCACGTCGGTTTCCGGCACGGGCCAGATGATGGGCTACACGAATTCGTTGAACGCCGAGTCCCGCGTGTTCCTGCGCATCAGCGCGGGGAAGAAGCCATAGAGACAGCCGACACGGCGTTCTGTGGCCGCTAAATTAGGAATGCGCCGTCCGGCATCTTCGCGCTACAATGCCCGCCATGAAACGGGCGCTGGCTTTCTCGTTCACCGTCCTGGGAATCACCTCCCTCATCGGCCAGGTCCTGCTCCTGCGCGAGCTCATGATCGTGTTCTACGGCAACGAGTTCTTCATCGGCTGGATCCTTTTCGCGTGGCTGTTCTGGGTCGGGATCGGATCGTTGGCGGCCGGCCGCTCGACGCGTCCGGGTCCGCGAAGCGCGCAGTGGCTGGTAACGTGTCACACGGTCATCGCGATTCTTCTGCCGGTCGGCATCCTTCTCGCGCGCGGCAGCCGCCTGATCGTCGGCACGGTGCCCGGCGAAATCCCGGACCTTGTGCCGTCGCTCGCCTATTCGTTCTTCGCCCTCGCGCCGCTGAGCTTTCTGCTCGGCGCGCAATTCATCGTCGCGGCCCGCGCATGGGGATCGCTGGGCAATCCGCCGACAACAAGCCGCGTCCTCGGCGAGGGCTACGTGTTCGAAACGCTTGGCTTTGTGATCGGAGGAATCCTGTTCGGCTACTTCCTGGTGACCGCCAACGAGTTCAAGGTTGTCTCCGTTGTCGCGTGGCTGAATGTCGTCGCCGCGGGGGCGATCGGCGCCCTGCCCCGCAACCGCGCGCTCGCAACGCGCGTCGTCCTGGTGGTTGTATCCACGCTGACCGCGATGGTGTTCCTGCTGGCCCGTCCGCTCAACTGGAAGACCGCCCAGGTCCGGTTTCCCGGCCAGCAGCTGGTCGATTCGCGCAACTCGATTTACGGCAACCTGGCCGTAACCCGGACGGACCGGCAGTACAACTTCTTCGAGAACGGCTTGTTCCTTGCCGCCGATCGGGACGAGATGGCCAATGAGTACGCGGTCCACTTTCCGATGCTTGCGCATCCCAACCCGAAGACCATCCTCCTGATCGGCAGCGGCTTCAACGGCGCGCTGGCCGAGATCCTGAAGCAAGCGCCGGACCGGATCGACTACGTCGAGCTGGATCCGGATATACTCCGAATGACCCCGGAGTACATCCCGGCCGAACTC
>CALMZY010000030.1 GCA_937870865.1 uncultured Lentisphaerota bacterium
CCGTGATGTACGAGAACTTCTTCCACAGCAAGTCGCACCCGCACGAGGGCGCGATTCGCAAGTACAGCGGCATCCTGAAGCCGGTGGTCATCAAGGGCAAGACACGAGGCGGCCAGCCGGTCGTCCGCGAGATCGCGAAATTCAAGGTGCGCGAGCAGCTGCACGGCAACCTGCACGGCTACATCAACCTCGGCCACGACGACTCCGCGTGGCAGAGCGTGACGCCGGCGCACAAGTACCTGATGGACGAGAAGCTTGGCGAGATCGTCTGGATGCGCCGCAAATTCCGCTACGCCTGCAAGAAGGGGTGGGAGGCGGCGGTGAAGCTGACGATCCCGGCCGGCACGAAGCAGCGCTGCCTCTTCTACGTGAACGGCAACGCCGTGGGCCAATACGAAGAAGCCGGCCCGCAGACGGAGTTCTACGTACCTTCGTCCTTCTTGAAGAAGGAGAACATCCTCGCGATCATTCTCGAAGGACCTAAAGCTGCGCTGGTGGAACCCGGCCTTGGCACGTTCTACGAGGTCAAGGACGTGGACATCCAGATCACGATGGGATAGCACCCCGCTGCAAATTCGCGGCAAAGAAGCGTATATTTCACGCGTGTTGCATGTTTTTTGCACGCGCAACCAACTGTCTTCTAAAGACTTACGCCTATTTATCATTATTTGCCGATTTCTGCTTGTAGACCGGTCCCCTCTCTTGTATACACATTATCGGGAACGTTCCCGGAGACGCTTTGACGCCGCACAAACAACGTGGTCTTTGGCACCCGAAAGCCGGGCTGTACGGCGCGGCACCCCGGCGGCGCGCAGGAGTGTTCATGCCGCAGAGACCGGGCACGAAAGAGGCCTTGTCTGACACCCCTCGCAACACAGCCGTTGGCCGCACCGGCACTATTTTGAATCAGGCAGGCGTGATTCTTTCAAGAGGCGTACGTCCCGCGTTTCGACTGCTCTCCTCCGATGGCACGTCTTGCGCGCGGCCGTACGCCTCGCTTCCCTGTATCCACAGACACAACGCCTGACATCGTACTCCCGAAGTCAATCCGGTCGCCCGGATCACCGTTCCAGGCTCAAAACGGCCCCTTTTGATCGAACAAAGCTCAATGCAAACGATTGCATGTGCAAGTTGTTGCATAACAAGGTGATATGTGTTCGACAACTTGGAACTTGACCCGTTGACTCGTTTACGATTTAATAGCATCTAGTATACACCTAGCTGTATGCATTGCTTGGTTGTCCTGTTCGATTCGTCCAAACAAGAAGTCAGGGGTCGAAACATGAACACACGGAAAATCGTTTGGGTCGCGTCTTTGTTGGCCGCATTTTACGCGGCGGGCGCAAACGCGACCCTCCAATCCTTCATCCAGATGAGGAACGGGTATTTTTACGACCCCGCTGCCGCAAAAGCCTGGGTGCCCCACGGCATCGCGTACCAGACGTGGAATCGACCGCTCGGTATTTGGCAGACGCACGACCAGATTGATTATGATCTCGACGAGATGAAGAAGATGGGGGCCAACTCCATCCGTGTTGACTTCGTGTGGCAGCACATCGAAGAGGCGGGGGACAATCAGTGGGACTGGGCAAACTACGACTATTTGGTGCAGGCTTGCGAGGCACGCGACATCCGCATTTTCGCCCTGATCGGCTACCAGTGGCCGCCCGCGTGGTTTCCGAATGACTGGTACACGATGCATCCGCCCGAGGTGGACTCGCTGGGCATTCCGCACACGACGCGGTGGCAGTCGGACATCATCGGGTACGAAACGCCGCAGGCCCGCGCGCAGTACGCCGAGTTCTTCAGCGCGGTATGCTCCCGCTACAAGCACTCCAAGGCCATCGTCGCGTGGATCATCGGCAATGAATACGGCTACCTCGGTCTGTGGAGCGGACTCCTGGATGGATACGACCCGAATTGCGAGCAGGCGTTCCGCAATTGGTGCCAGGCAAAATACGGGACCATCTCGAACGTCAATACGGCCTGGGGCTCCGGGTACGCGGACTTCTCCGACATCGCCTTCGTGGAGCAGTACCGGGCCTATGGCGTGGATGGTGCGCAGTGGGCCGACATGGTCCAGTGGCGCGAGGATTCGATTGCCGGCTACACGGCGCTTGGCGCGAAGGCGGCGAAGGCGGCGGATACGAACCACCTGATCTCGTACTCCACCGTCGGCATGCAGTGGGGCGAGGAGGATTGGCGGTACCACGCGGAGGACCGCGGCAAGATCACGGCGGCCTGCGCGGCGACGAACGCGCCGCTCGATTTCTTCTCCGTCAACAACTACCCCTGGTCCGTTCTCGGCCACGAATCGCAGAACGGCCAGTGGGGCGTCTCGTACACGAAGAAAGTGGCCGGGGTTCCCGTTCTTTACACGGAAACGGGCTTCTCGAGTTCCGAAAGCATGTGGCCGGGAATGGACGAGCAGCGCCAGGGACCGCTCATCCGCAACTCGTTGTGGGAAAGTCTCGAAGCGGGCGCGATCGGCACGCACATTTTCGCGTGGCATGACCGCCCCTACATCACGGATCGCGAAAAGGGGTTCGGCATCCTGTACGCGAACCGCGTGATCAAGCCGTCGTTCTGGGTCTCCCGCCTCGCGTTCAACCTGATGGACAGCGTCAACCTCCACGAACTCCTGGCCGGCTCGAAAGAGCCGAAGCCGGACATCGCCTTCCTGTGGACCGCGGCGAACGATTCGCAATACAACCGCTACGAATGCGAGATGCAGCAGATCGCGGGCGCCCTGGAGCGCCTTGGGTACGAGCCGTACTTCATGAACCTGGAAGACCTCGCCGCGGGGGCGTACACGAACTACAAGGCCGTCATTCTTCCCCGCAACATGCGCGTGGACAACGCGGTGCCCGGCCACACCAACAGCGTGTTGAATTTCCTCCTGACCAAGGTCGTTCCAAAAGGCGTGCACGTGATGGCCGGGGCGGACCTGCCGGGCATGCAGGATTTCAACGGCAAGCCGCGCGCTGATTTCGAGAAGGAAAACGCGGCGCTGTTCGGCGTGGATGTCGGCGATGTCGGCGGCTACGAAATGCCCGCGCGCCGCCGGAACTACGTGTCGTCGTACTGGAACCTGATGGAGGTCGATTTCACGTCCAACGCCGTCGGCGCCGTGTCGAACGCCTACCACTACTGGCCCTACGTCTGGAAGTATTCCGACGAGATCAAGGTGACGAACGGGGGCGTGGTCTGGGCCACTCTGAACGCATTCCGCAACAAGGGGTTCGAGGATTCGGACAGGCACCTCGGCGCGTGGGCGGCCTGGAACACCAATAACATGGCCATCCGCCACTCGTTCCCGAAGGAAGGCACCAACATGCTCCAGATGTGGGGCGATGCCGGCATCTACCAGGATTTCCCCGTGGTGCCGTACGGCCGGTACACGGCCAGCGCCTACCTTCAAAGCGGCACCAACGATCCGCTGCGCGGCGGGCAGTCGGCAAGGATCCAGATCGAGTGGTACGACGAGACGAACATCTTCATCGGCGTGACCGAGTCCACCCCGCTCACGGGCGCGACGCCGAGCAACAGCTGGGTACAGTACAAAGTGGACGCCACCGCGCCCGAAAATGCGTGGACCGCGCGGCGTATCATCCGCTGCGGCTGGACGTCGGATGCGCCGAGCCTGCTCCTGAACGGAGGTCTCGAAGGCGCCGCCACGATTCCGACAAGCTGGTCGGGATGGAACACAAACAACTTCGCCGCCGACACGGCCGTCTCCCACATGGCAAGCCCGTCGCGGGCCTTCTGGTGGGACAGCGGCATCTGGCAGGACGTGACATCAGGCTTCAAGTCCAATGACGTGCTCAAATTCGGCGGATGGCTGTTCCAGCCCACGAACGACGCGCTCCAGGGCGGCAAGCGCGGCACGATCGAGATGGAGCTGTACAACGGCGGAACGCGGCTGTCCACGTGGACGGCCCAGCCGCCGATCCAATCCACGAGCGCGAGCGGCGTGTGGGTGTACGCGGAGGGCACCGCGGCGGTCCCGGTGAATGTGACGCTGGCCCGCGTCGTGGTCCGATGCAACGCGGCGGGCAGCGGGCGCTTTAACGCGGACGACCTCTTCCTGAAAAACACGTCGCCCGGCGGTTCGGTGTATGTCGACGGCAGTACCCGGTCGCCGGCGCTCGTCGTCAAAAATCACTCCACGGCCAAGTCCGCAATCTTCCTGTACTCACCGGGCGACATGCGGCCCGATGCGACGCTCGACGGAAACCCGGACATCTACAACTGGAAGTGGCGCTACGACGTGTTCGGCTCGGTCATGCGCGACTGTTTCGGCGTCCAGCCGCAATTCCAACTCGTCGGCACCAACGCGTGCTTCGCCATCGCGGAATACCGCACGTGCACGAACGGGGCCACGCTGTGGCAGATCAAGAACTACCTGTACGACACGAACTTCGCCGGCGGCGGAGCGCCGCAGACGTTCACGATCCAGAGCGCGCTGTTCACCGGAAAGACGGTTCGCGCGCTCGAGCAGGGGAGGATTCTTGCGACCAACTGCAGCGGCACGGTCCAGGTAACGCTCCCGCCGGATGGCCATGAAATCCTGTACGTCTACGCCGCGACGACCAACAAGCCGATCTGCCAGATCGCGGACTCTCCCGCGGTCGTCCATCCGTTCGGCGACAAGAACTACAAGGTCCAGGTCTCCTACGACACGCTCGGGAAGACGAACCTGACGCTCAAGATCGCGCTCGTCGGCGGCAAGAACGGCTCGCAGACGCTGGAGACCGCGTCGACCAACGTCTCCGGGACCGGCACGTTCGACTTCTGGGTGTGGATCCCGGACTTCGATGCCTCGAGCACGAACTACGCGTCCTCGGCGGACGGCGGCCAGTTCAAGTTTGTCACGTGGCTCGAGGATTCCACAAGCAATCGCGTGAGCGACCTGACCCAGCAAGCCACGGAGTTGCTGTGGGGCGTTCGGCCCATGACCAACTTCCCGACCACCGTGGCGAAGGGCTCCACCGTCAACATGCCGATGGAGTGGGAAGACCTGTACGAGTACCTGCCGTGGGAAAACACGCCGATGGCGCGAAACGACGCGTTCCCCGCCCGGGTGGCCGTCTTCCGGTCGTCGAAGACCGAAGCGCAGTACCCCGGCCATTTCGGGCGCGTCAACCAGGTTTGCGACTGGCTGGAAAGCATGGGCTACGAGAGCGGGAACGACATGGATCTGTCCTTCGATAACGTCATCGTCTCGCTCGGCAAGACGAACGTGGGCAACCCGGCGACCGTCTTCTCGGACGCG
>CALMZY010000031.1 GCA_937870865.1 uncultured Lentisphaerota bacterium
GCGTCTCGCGGCCGAAGTTCACGGCGACCACCACGCCCGCGCCGGGAGCGCGCCGCTCGTACACAACCGCGTTCTCCGGAACGGCGTTGGTCTGGAACACAACGTCTTCCGTCCGTAACGCCGGGTGGCGGGTCCGCAGGGCCGTCAGCGCGAGGAAGTCCCTGTGAAGATCGCGGAATACTTTCTTGTCCAGGTTTTGCCAGTGCAGAGGATTCGGACCGACGACTTTCGGCGCGGACTCCCCGAATTCCTCCCCCGCGTACACCATCGCCACGCCCGGCGCGGTCAACGTGATCGCCAGCGCGGTCACATCGCGCCGCACGGATTCCTCGGTCGAAAAACCGGCCTGGTCCAATTCGCGCAGATACCGCTCCTCGTCGTGGCTTTCGAGGTAGACGACCCGCTCGAAGGAACTGCCGAACCCGAGTTTCCTCGCATCCATGATCCGCTCGAAGTCACTTCGATTCAGCGCCGCATTCCTGATCATGTCCCGCAGTTGCCAGCGGAACTGGTCGTGCCAGCCCGAATCCATCTCGGTCTTTGCCTGCAGATCCGGATCGGACGGCAGATGTTCGGCGATCTGAAAGCTGTTGCTGTCCGCCTGTTTCGCCGCATACGCGAACCAGCTTGCGCCCCAATCGTTGTACCCCTTCCAGCCCACCCATCGCGTTGCGTCATAGCGGAATCCATCGACGTGGTATTCGCGGATCCAGTACTGAAGAATGTCAGCCGCGTATCGCTTGAAACCCGGCGAATCCTGGCGCAGATCGGGGAACCCCCAGTTCTCGCCGAGGAAGCGGTGGAAGTACGGGCTGGCCTCGTAGTTCAACCCGTAAAGCCGGTACAGCGGCGCCTGGTAGTCCATGTGATTCAGCACCATGTCCATCACGACCGCAAGGCCCCGCCGGTGAGCCTCGTTCACCAACTGCTTGAGCTGTTCCGGTGTGCCGTACGCGGTTTCCGGCGCGAAGTGGAACGCGGGATTATATCCCCAGCTCACCGCGCCGGGAAACTCCGTGACCGGCAGGGGCTCGATCGCCGTGACACCAAGGCCCTGGATGTAGTCGAGCTTCGCGATGACCCCCGTGAAGCCCTGGCCCGGGCAAAGATCCAGCAGGAAGAACTCGTAGATCAGAAGGTTGTCGAGCGGCGGCCGGCGAAACGACGAGTCCGTCCATTCGAATTCCTTCTGCCCGACGGCCAGAACGCTCCGGGCCCGCTCGGGCAGATGCGTTTCTTCGCCCTGGTCGCCCACCCATTCGACATCGCGCGAATACGGGTCCGCCAGCAAATCCGCGCCGTCCACGCAGTACTGGTACCGATGGACTCCCGCGGGCACCGGACGCTTCACCCACCACGTGCCATCCGGCGAGTAACTCATGATGTCTGCGTCCGGATTCCACTGGTTGAAATCTCCGACCACCGAGACGAAGTGTTTCCGCGGCGCGTGAAGCGCGAACAGAAAGCTTCCATCTTCCTGGACCGTGGCGCCCAGCGGCGTGCCCTCCGGAATCGTTTCCTCCCGGACGGACGGCACACGCCAGAATCCCACTTCGGCAACCGCCGCCTTCCCGCCGGAATACGTCCTGGCCGTCAGTTGATGACGGCCGAGGCTCAACGGCTCGACTTTCACAGGCCACTCGAAGGGGCGCTCGTTGATGTACGCCAGTGGCTTTCCGTCGAGCCACAGGCTGACCGCGTCGGCGCGACTTACCATGGTCGTGATGACAAAGTCGTCCGTGAAGACACCTTCCGCGGAAGGGAAGGCAAAGAACACCACGGGATTGTTGGTCCCGGAGTTCCGGGCGATGTGGGCGTTGTAGTTGCGGCCAAGATCGGTATCCCACCGGTCTCCCCAATGCACGGCCATGTGCAGGGAATTGATCACCTGCTCCGGCCGGTTGAAGGGGCCGATGAGAATAACGGATTCGCCGTGTTCGTCGGGCGGCGGAAGAGGCGAATCCACCGCCAGGCCGTCGTCTGACGGCACCGTCCCGCGCGGCCAGTAATTGGACTGAGGGCGAGCCCACACACCGTGAACCGCGTTCACGCCCCAGCGCAGCTTGCCGCCCGGCTCGCTGTCGCGAACGACGACCTGGACAGCCTCGTTGAGCGACGGCCTTTCCGGCACGACGCGAATCCGCGCGAGCGACACAGGGATATGGTAATCGCTGCCCTCCGCGCTCTCCCAGCTTCCGTCATCCCAGCGGATCGCGAAATCGATCGAGCCAACCTGCTGATCGGCATTGTTGAACGGACCCATGACGACACGGCATACCCCCTGCGTGTCCGGCCCGTCCAATCGCGTCTGCGCGGCCACACCCTCCTCCACGGACCCTGTCGGCCAGTACACGCGGAGCGCCTTCTCCCACTGATTCCCGCGGGCGTTCACGCCCCAATGGAGAACACCGCCCTGCGTGCAGCCGTGAATCTCGACGCGAATGACGTCCCTGCACGTCGCGGGGTCGGGCTGAAAGCGGATTTCGATCCCGTCCGCATGGAGACTCCAGGCGAGAAGAAGAACCAGGCCAGATACGTTTCGTGCGCTCACGGACGATACACACTCCTCATGTCAGGCGCTCTTTTGCCTCAACGGAATCAGGAATGCAAGCTGGCACACGAATA
>CALMZY010000032.1 GCA_937870865.1 uncultured Lentisphaerota bacterium
TCGTCCCAGTCCGTTGCGCGGTCGCATCCGTCGAGGGTTCCCCGTCCTGCGTGTCGAGTGGCCGGGGCCGTGGAAAATCATCGCGGAAAGAAAGCCAACTTCAAAGTGGTGGTGGGGGAAGGATTCGAACCTTCGAAGGCGTAAAGCCGTCAGATTTACAGTCTGATCCGTTTGGCCACTTCGGTACCCCACCGAAAGAAACCACGGCTACATACAGTAAGCCGTGGCGTAATTCAAGGAAAGATGAGTCTGTCTTTTCATTGAGAAATCGGCAGGCCGGCGCGCGCTCATCGCCCTGCTGTCGGTGATAGCGTGATCACGCAGATTTCAGGCCGGGCGCCCAGCCGCATTGGGGGGCCCCATGTGCCGATTCCGCGGCTGACGTTCAGGATCGATCGGGGGCTGAAGCAGTACGTGCCGCAGAGGTAAGGATAGAGAACGCGGATCACGAGTTGAAACGGGAACAGCTGGCCGTCATGAACGTGGCCGGAAAGCTGAAGGTCGAACCGGTCGATGGAGGCCTCGCGCACCAGCGGTTGATGCTTGAGCAGGATCAGAAACGCGTCCCGCGGCGCCGCGTCGAGCGGTTTGCTTTCGTCGTCGAAACAATTCTGATGCGTGTAGCGGCCTGCCCGGTCGTCCACGCCTGCCAGGACGACGGTCGGGGCAATGTGGACGGTTTGCTCGCGGAGAAGTCTGAAACCGGCACGCTGGTGAAACGCCAGCGCCCCCGGCTCCCCCCAGTAGTGCTCGTGATTGCCCAGCACGGCGTACTTCCCGAGCGGGGCGCGAACTTCCGCGAGGATGTCCGCAAGGGGCGCGATGTGCCGAAACTCGGAATCGACCAGGTCGCCCGTGGAAACGATGACATCGGGCCGGATCTCGTTCAGCATCCCGATCACGCGATCCAGCAATCGCGGGCCCCGGTGGATGCTGAGATGCAGGTCGGAGATCTGGGCCAGACGAATGGGCGGTGTATGGGCGGGAAGGCGAGGGGTCTGGATGCTGATTTCCCGGACGCTGATGCGGTTGGCTTCCGCCACGCCTGCCGCGACGGCGATGGCCACGCCTGCCGCGACCACATAAAAGGCGGGACGCGCCGCCAGAACACATCCGCGAGCCCGGGGAACCAGACGGCCCAGGATGCGAATCAACAGGTTCCAGGTGTCGAGGGCTAGGCCGAGGACGCAGAACCAGAAGACGACGGCGATCCACGGGTAGGCCACCATGCCCAGCCATCGCGCGCCGAGAACGTGATCATGGCGTTCCAGGAGGCGGATCAGGATGATGGCGAAAACCATCAGCATCAGGAATATTGCCGTCGCAACGAGAACGGGACGCGGAAGCCGGAAAGCCAGCTGCATCTTCAGGAAGAGGTAGGCGTGAAGCATGCCGTAGGAAAAGAAAAAAAACGCGACAACCCACAACATGGCTTCTCTCTCCGGACCGCGGTGCGATGAGAAATTCGACTAAAAGTGATAGGCCACGCCGAATTGCAGGACCGGGTAGATCTCAAAGCCGTCCAGATCATCCTGCAATTCGTCTTCCTCTTTCCTGAGGTCGGACTGGAACTGGGGAATCGAAGATGCCGGGCCGTCGGCCGACAGGCTCGCATCGAACGTCTGGATGATCACGCCGATGTCGAACACGAAGCTCCATGTCTGTTCATAGGGGCCGATGGCGTTTCCGAACCCGATGCCCACGTAGGGGGCCATATCCTCGAAATCCAGCTGGCCGCGGAGCGTTCCGACCGCTTCCGGGGGATACTCGTGATCGCCGATGGTGACCGCGTCCGTCGGCGTTCCCTCCAACTTCACCCGGCTGCTGTCGTGCCAGACCATGCCGCCGCTGATCCGGAAGTTGTTGGCAAAGGGATGCCAGTCGCCCAGCAGCATGAGGTCCTTGAAATCAAGGGTGAACTCGTAATCGATGTCGTCGGCGGTGCCGTCGTACGAGAAGTTCATGTAGTTGCCGCTCACGCGCAGGTTGATGCGGTCGGGCAGGATAGGCAGCGAGACATCGCCGCCGAGCCCCAGCGTACCGATCTTGGCGCCGACGCCGAAGCCGGGCCAGGTACGATCTTCGCTGACCGCTTGGGCGCGGGCAGTGGGGGCGAGGTGCAAAAAGGGAGAGCAAGCGAGCAAAACGGTCAGTGCAACGGCGCGGCGTATCATCATGTTGGCTCCTGTGTCCGATGTTGAGCCCCAGAGAGTAAAGAACGCGGGTGCCATCGTCAATCCAAGGTGTGGCCCTGCGAAAAATCCCCGGCCCGTCGCGATTCGTCGTGGACCCGTTCGCCTTGTTGGAGTAAACTGAAGCCCATCACACAGGAGCCTTTCTCATGGGCAAGTTGTCTGATTTCATCTCGAAGCTGAAGAAGCCGACTCCGCCGGAAAACGATCCGGCCCATTACATCGACATCACCCCCGGATCCGATGACAAGGCCAAGGCGCCGCCTGCCGCCCCGAAGGAGGGGTGGCTCTCGCGCTGGAAGCCGGTATCCAAGCGCGATCGGCAGATCGCGTGGCTCCAGGCCGGTTACTCCGAGACGCTCGACTTGATGCGCTCCATCCGCCAGCACCTCGACCGGCAGGAGGATGTGCAGGTCAAGCTGGCCAACGTTTTGGACCGTCTGCCGGAATCCATGGAAGGCCTCAAGAGCGTCAACAAGGCCGCCGAACAGCAGGTCGAGGTCCTTGGCCTGCTTCGCCAGCAGATCGAGGCCAATGTTCATCACGATCACAAGTTGGTCGAGAGCATGGACAAGTTCAATCAGACGCTCGGCCTGATGGACGAGACCAGCCGCAATTCGGGTCGGACGGTTACGGACCTGATCGAAAAAGCGAAAGATTCCGAAAGCCTGCTTCGCGAAGTCATCGAGCGGTCGGAACGCCGGTTCATGTTCGTAACGACTCTTTTTGTGGTGGTGATCCTCGCCGCAGGAGCGCTCTTTTACTTCTATGGTGCGGCCCCGCGAACGGAAGTGCCCGCGCCGGCCTATTCGCTTCCCTCGAGCGTTTCCTCGGACGCCGCAGTCGAGAAACTCTCCATTTCGCAGGCGCCGGCGGGCAAGCTGGAGCCGGCGACGGAGGAACGGCCGAAAACGCTGTTCCAGAGGATGTTCCACCGCCAGGCCAAGGACGATCCGGCGGGGAAGACGTCAACGCCCTGACCCGCCACGGGCTATCGCAGCGCCGGTATGGCGTTGGGGTCCTTGTTCAGCATCTGGTAGACCCCGGTGATTTTTCCGTCAACCTTGCCGAACAGGTTCACGAGTTGCGCGGTGACTTCAAGGTCCCGCATCAGTTCGGCGTTTTCCTTGATCGTGAGCGCCTGGCCGATGAACCGGACGTTGCCGACGACGGGCCCGTGGATCTCGGCGGTTTGGCAGAGAAAAGCCATGCCGCGGTCGCTGCCGTTCAGGATTCGCACGCTCTGCCCGATGTAGATGGTCGGCTCCGTGACGCGGTCGGTGACTTCGATTATCTGGCCTTCGACTTTCCTGTATCCTTCGCGTTCGTAGCGTTCCATGACGGTCGCGTATTGGCTCTTCACGAAGCGATAGCCGACATAGCCGAGCACGCCGAGGCCGATCAGCACGACGAGACAACCGATTCCCGCCGCTTTAAGGCATCCGCGACCCGAGCGTTTCATCTGTGTCTGAGCGACAGGAGGAGGTGTGTCCATGAGTGTCCCTTTCCGTAAGAATCTGCGGCCATGATAGCCGCATGCGCGTCCAATTCAACTTTTTCCCCGGTATAGCCTTATCGCCGGATTCCTGATACATTTCGAGCATGGTACATCTCAAGGAGCCATCATGAGCCAAGACAAACCCCGCACCCTGGCCG
>CALMZY010000033.1 GCA_937870865.1 uncultured Lentisphaerota bacterium
GGAGCAGCTCCGGGCCCTGTACGTCGGTTGTCGAATGAAGCTTCTGAGGGTGAAGGACGTCGGTGTTGGAGTCGACACGCCTGAAGACATCAAGAAGGCGGAGTCGGCGTTAAGGAAAGCCGGCCTGGTTCAGCAAGGCTGAAATCCGAAATGGCAACGCGATCGATAAAAATCGGCAAACTGAAAATCGGCGGGAACGCCCCGCTCGTTCTGATGGCCGGCCCCTGCGTCATCGAGAGCCCGAAGGCGTGTCTGGACCTGGCGGGCCGGCTGGCGCGGCTTGCCCGCGACGAGAAAATCCCCTTCATTTTCAAGGCCTCCTATGACAAGGCCAACCGCACCTCGCATCACTCGTTCCGCGGACCGGGCCTGTCGAAGGGGCTCGAGGTCCTCGCGGAAGTGAAGGCGCGTTTCGGCGTGCCGGTCCTGGTCGATGTGCATCACGAGACCGAGGTTCCGCTGGCCGCGAAGGTGGCGGATATACTTCAACTGCCCGCGTTCCTGTGCCGTCAGACGGACCTTGTGCTGGCGCTGGGCGAAAGCGGAAAAGTCGTGAACATCAAGAAGGGCCAGTTTCTCGCGCCGTGGGATGTCCGGCACATCATCGGAAAGATCGAAAGCACCGGGAACCGGAACATCATCGTCACGGAACGCGGCGCGTCGTTCGGGTATAACAACCTCGTCGCCGACATGCGCAGCCTGCTGGTCCTTCGCGAACTCGGGTACCCGGTGGTGTTCGATGCGACGCACAGCGTGCAGTCGCCCGGCGGTGCGGGGGATCACACCGGCGGAGACGGGCGATGGGCGCCGAGCCTTGCGAGGGCCGCGGTGGCGACCGGCTGCGACGGCGTGTTCATCGAGACGCATGTAAATCCGGCCAAGGCCTTTTCGGACCGGGAGAACGCCATCCCGTTTGCCGCGTTGAAGCCGCTTTGGCGCCAACTGAGGAGCATCCATGAGCTTGTCCGCTGAACAGCGCGCAGCCGTTGTGGAAGCGATCATTTTCGATGTGGACGGCGTGCTGACGCGCGGCGACATCATTTACGGGTCCGAAGGCGAATGGAAGACCTTCAACGTGCAGGATGGGATGGGATTCGATCTTGCCCGGCAGGCCGGGGTGAAGGTGGGCCTTTTTTCCGGCCGCGCTTCCGCGGCCGTGAGGCATCGCGCAAAGGAACTGCACGTGAACGCGCTGGCGGAGGGCGTGAAGGACAAGGGCGCCGCGATCGGCGAGCTGATGGAGAAGTTGAAGGTCAAGCCCGAGCAGGTGTGTTATGTCGGCGACGACCTGATCGATCTGCCCGCGATGTCCGCGGCCGGCTTCCCGGTGGCGGTCGCCAACGCGGTGGAGGAGGTCAAGAAGGCCTCCGCGTGGGTGACGACCCGGCGGGGCGGCGACGGCGCCGCGCGCGAGGTGATCGAGTTTGTGTTGAAGGCGAGGGGCCTTTGGCCGAAAGTGATTCAACGTTACACGAGGAAGTCCGATGAATAAACCAGGGTTGGCGCTGGCGCTGGTGCTGTGGATGGCTCTCGCCGCCGGGAGTTGGGCCGCGGAAGACGAGGCCCAGACGGTGGCGGGCTTCCGGGTGCCGGAGTACGACGAAAACAACCAGCTGAAATCGCAGCTGTTCGGCGACTTCGCCAAGGTGCTGCCGGATGGCGTCATCGAGATCACGCAGTTGAAGATCGATTTTTATTCCGGCGGAGAAGTCGAGATGACGGTGACGGCTCCCCGGTGTACATATAGGCAGAAGGAAGCCCGGGCCGAGTCCGATGCCGACGTCCGCATCACCCGGGAGGATATGGTGGTGACGGGCCGGGGGTTTGCGTGGAACGGCCGCGACGAGACGTTCGAGATCTTCAAGGAGGCCAAGGTGGTCTTGAAGGGAGGCCGCAAACAAATGGCCGCAGGAGCAACAGAATGAACCGTTTTCAGAAACAGTTGATCATCGCAGGCATGGTAATCGCGGGCGCGGCGCTGCCGGCCCTTGCCGCCGGGGAGGCGGCCGGCGGATCGTCCGTGGAGCCCGTGACCGTGGTCACGTCCGAGAAGCTGACGTTCGATTACAAGAAGCAGTACGCCCTCTTTGAAAACAATGTGGTGGTCACGGACCCGGAGATGCAGCTGGCCGCGGACCGCCTCACGGTGTTCTTCGACGCCAAGGGCAAGGCCAAATCCATCAAGGCCGAAGGGCGCGTCACGATTCAGCAGGCCGACAAGACCGCGCAATCCGGCCTGGCGACCTACGATTTCGAATCGGGCAAGATCGTGCTCGCGGTGAAGCCCCGCGTCACGCGCGGCCGGGACACGCTCGAAGGGGAACTCATCACGTTCTGGCGCGACCAGAACCGCCTGATCTGCCAGCCGCAGGCCCGGCTGGTGATTTACCCTGAGAAGGGCGGCGTCAAGGATCAGTTCTTTGGAGATTAGCCGAGTGGAAAACTCATCCTCTCTTGTTGAAACCCGCGAGCTCGTCAAGGCCTACAGGCGCCGCAACGTCGTCAACGGCGTCAATCTCACGGTGAATCGCGGCGAGATCGTCGGCCTGCTGGGTCCGAACGGCGCGGGGAAAACCACCAGCTTCTACATGATCGTGGGGCTCATCAAGCCCACGGCGGGCCATGTCTTTTTCAAGGGCCAGGACGTGACGCAGAAGCCGATGTACTACCGCTCGCGCATGGGCATGGGGTATCTTTCCCAGGAGCCGTCCATCTTCCGGCGGCTGACGGTCGAGGAGAACGTCATGGCGATCCTGGAGACGTTGCCGATCTCGGCGCGCGAACGGCGACAGAGGCTGGAGTTCCTTCTGGAGGAGTTGAAGATTGGCTATCTCGCCAAGCAGAAGGCCTACACGCTCAGCGGCGGCGAGCGGCGCCGCCTCGAAATCACGCGCGCCCTCGTGACGAGCCCGTCCCTGATCCTGCTGGACGAACCGTTCAGCGGCGTCGATCCGCTCGCGGTCTACGATGTTCAGCAGATCGTGATGGAGCTCAAGCAGCGGGGCCTGGGCGTTCTGATCACCGACCACAACGTCCGGGAGACGCTAGCGGTGGTGGATCGCGCATACCTGATCTGCGAGGGGAAGGTCCTGCGCGAGGGAACCAGTTCATTTCTGATCAACGACGAAGTGAGCCGCGAACTCTACCTGGGTCCGCGGTTCAGCATGTAGCAACACGACACGAGAAAGAAGGAGGCCCATAGTGCAAATCACCGTCACCGGCCGTCACATGGAAGTCACCGATGCGATTCGCGGGCACGCCGAAGAAAAGATCACCCGCGAGCTGTCCGAATTTCCCCGTGTGCAGAGTGTTCATGTCATCCTGGATATCGAGAAGTACCGCCACATCGCCGAGGTCGTCGCCCAGGCTCCTCATCACATCCGGATCGAGGCGAAGGAAGAATCGGACGACATGTATGTCTCCATTGACCGCGCGGTCGAAAAGCTCGAGAAGCAGCTTCACAAGGTCTGGGGCAAGCTCCAGGACATCAAGTCCCGCGAGCGCCTGGCGGATGTCGAGCCGAACGTCCAGGCGCCGGGAGAACAGGCGCCCTGAGCCGGTCGGCCGGTTTCGTGGCGCGGCGTCGGGATTCATCGGGAGGGCATCATCGTGGGAATCACAGTACGGAATTTTCTGGAGGCGGGCCGCAAGAGCCTTTCGCTGGAGATCGTGGCGGGCGAGAAGTATCTCGACCGTCCGATCCCGGAACAGGCATTGAACCGGCCGGGCCTGGCGCTGGCGGGTTTCTTTCAGTATTTCGCGCACCGGCGCATCCAGGTCCTGGGCCTTGCGGAGAGCGCCTATCTGAAGAGCCTGACGGCCGAAGAACGCGCCGCGCGCGTCCGGCAGTTTTTCGAAAAGCAGATCCCGTGCGTGGCCATTACCCGGGGACGCCGCACCTTCCGGGAAGTCGAGAAGATGGCCGACCGCTTCCATGTGCCGGTGCTGCGGAGTCCGATGATCACCAGCCGCTTTGTCAACGCGGCGACGATCATCATGGAGAACCTGATGAGCCCGCACATGCGGGTCCAGGGCACCATGGTCGATATCATGGGCATCGGCGTACTCCTGGAGGGCGAGCCCGGCGTCGGCAAGAGCGAAACCGCCCTTGCCCTGATCAAGGCCGGGCACAGCCTCGTGGCCGATGACTCCACCGCCCTGCGCCGGGACAGCACCGGCGTGGTCGTGGGCTCGGCGGTCGAGATTACGCGCTACCACATGGAAATCCGCGGGCTGGGGATCATCCATGTCCCGAGCCTTTTCGGCGTGGCGTCGGTCCGCAGCGAAATGCCGCTGGACCTGATCATCCACCTGCATCGCCCGGATCCCCGGATCGAGGACGACCGGACGGGCCTGGCCAATCAGTCCCGCGATGTCCTGGGAGTCCGGGTCCCCGTGATCACGATCCCTGTGGCCGCCGGCCGCGATCTTGCGCACGTGGTCGAGGTGGCCGCGCTCAACGAACGGTTGAAACAGCTCGGCCATGACGCGGCCAAGGAGCTTGACGACAGGATGGTCCTGGCCCTGACGCAGAAGAAAACCCCGTGACGAAGAAGCCCCAGACAGATGGCCAGCCGGCGAAAGCGCTTGTCCGGAATTTGACCATTCTCAACCGATTTGGTATTCACGCAAGGCCTGCCGCCCTGTTCGTGAAGACGGCCGGCCGGTTCGCGTCCGACATCATGGTCGAGAAAGATGGGGCCGTCGTCTCGGCCAAAAGCATCATGGGCCTGCTGACGCTGGAGGGGAGCCGGGGCACGGTTCTCAAGGTGACGGCGACGGGCGCGGATGCGGAAGCGGCCCTGGACGCGCTGGAAGATTTGGTGAAGCAGAAATTTTTCGAGGATTAGCAGGGATGACGGACCCATCACATGAGGGCCTGAAGGAGATCGAGATCAAGGGCATTCCCGGTTCGCCGGGCGTCGCCGTCGGTCCCGTTCTCCTTGTGAAGACGGAGGAGGAACGCCTCGTCGAACGCACGATCAGCGAGGAGGATATTCCGCGCGAAATCGCCCGCTTCGAAGAAGCCCTGATCAATACCCGCCACCAGGTCCACGAGATTCAGCAGAAGGTCAGCAACGCCATCGGGCAGGAAAGCGCGAGCATTTTCGATGCCCACCTGCTGGTGGTGGACGACCGGTCGTTTGTCGAGGAGGTCATTCGCGGGCTCGGGACCCAGCGCCGGAATGTCGAGGCCGTTCTGACCGCCGTGGCGGATCGGTACGCCGACGCGCTTTCGGCGATCGAGGACGATTACCTGCGCGAGCGCGCCGCGGACGTCCGCGACGTGACCCGGCGCATTCTCCGCAACCTGTCCGGCCGCAGCAGCACGCTCCTGACCCAGCTGGACAAGCCTTACATCGTGGTGTCGAACGACCTGGCGCCCTCCGATACGGCGACCTTGAACAAGGAAAAGGTCATGGGCTTCGGCACCGACCTGGGAAGCCCGACGTCCCACACGGCGATCATGGCCCGGGCCCTTGCGATTCCCGCGGTGGTCGGCCTGCACGACGTCAGCGTGCGCGTCTCCACCGGCGACATGGTGCTGATCGACGGCAACAAGGGCCTGTTCGTCATTCATCCCACGCACGAGCGGCTCGCTCACTACGGCAAGGTGCAGGAGATCCGCCAGGGCGTGGAAACCCGGCTCAAGGGGCTCAAGGACCAGCCGGCCATCACGAAGGACGGGTACCAGGTCACGCTCTCCGCGAACATCGAACTGCCCGGCGATATGGATGCCGTGATCCAGAACGGCGCCGTGGGCGTCGGCCTGTTCCGCACCGAGTATCTTTACCTTTCGTCCAAGCAGCAGCTGCCGACCGAGGAAGATCAGTACAACGCCTACACCGAGGTCGCCCGCCGGCTGGGGGATGCGCCCGCCATCATCCGCACGCTCGATCTTGGCGGCGACAAGTTCCTCTCCCATCTCAAGACGCCGGCGGAGCTGAACCCGTTCATGGGCTGGCGGGCGATCCGTTTCTGCCTCGCCCAGCCGGATATTTTCAAAACCCAGCTTCGGGCGGTTCTCCGAGCCAGCACCTACGAGAATATCAAGCTGATGTACCCCATGGTCAGCAACGTCGAAGAAGTCGTTCACGCCAATGAGTTTCTCGAGGAGGCCAAGAACGAGCTTCGCCAGCGCGGTCAGCCGTTCAACGACAACATGGAGGTCGGCGTGATGATCGAGGTCCCGTCCGCCGCGATCACGGCCAACCTGATCGCGCCGCACGTGGATTTCTTCAGCCTCGGCACGAACGACCTCGTCCAGTACACGATGGCGGTCGACCGCGTGAACGAACGCGTGGCGTACCTCTACGAACCCACGCATCCCGCGATCATCCGGCTCATCAAGAACACGATCGACGTCGGCCACGAGCACGGAATCTGGGTGGGCATCTGCGGCGAGATGGCCGCCAACCCCCTGATGGCCCCCCTCCTGATGGGACTCGGTCTCGACGAGTTCAGCATGAGCCCGTCGGCCATTCCGCTGGTCAAGGAAGCCGTCCGCAGCGTCATGTTCCACGAGGCGGAGGAGCTCGCGAGGCACGTGCTGGTGTCCGAGTCCGCCCCGAAGGTCCTGGAACTCTGCCGCAAGCTGCTGGAAAGAGTGGCTCCGGAAATACTTGAATTAATCAGCTGAAATCTGCATCTTGGCCGCTCGTCAATAAACAGTAAGGAGCATCCCATGTCATTACAGCGTTCGTTTCTCTTCACGTCGGAATCGGTGACCGAAGGTCATCCGGACAAGCTTTGCGACGGCGTTTCGGACTGCATTCTCGACGCCTGCCTCGCGCAGGACAAGCGCAGCCGCGTGGCCTGTGAAACGCTCGCCAAGACGGGCATGGTCGTCGTTGCCGGCGA
>CALMZY010000034.1 GCA_937870865.1 uncultured Lentisphaerota bacterium
TTCCTGACGGATACGATTGTGAACACGGCCAAGTTCGCCGCGTCCAAGCTGAACTTCATTCCGTGGGTCCGGCGGAAGCAGGCGTTGCTGCTGGCTGTCGAGCCGCTGTATGGCCTGGCGAAAGGGATTCCGACGGACGCGCCGATGAACAGCGTGTGGTGGCCGCTCGGCGAGGTGCCGCGGACGGACCGGGAGAATCCGGATCAGAGCCATTGCGGCCTGCTCTTCTGCGTTCCGTTCTTCCCGGCGGACGGGGAGGTGGTGGCGAAGGCCATGCAACACGTGGAGAAGGTTTTCCGGAAATACAACTTCGTGCCGTACATCACGCTGAACATGGCGGACAGCAAGTCGATCGAGTGCGTCATCAACCTGGCGTTCGATCGCAATCATCCCTCGCAGGTGGCGGCGGCCCACGCGTGCAACGACGAGCTGACGAGCGATTTCATCAAGCAGGGCTTGATCCCGTATCGCGTCGGGGTCCAGTCGATGGACCTGGTCGTGAGGGAAAACGACACCTACTGGAATACCGTGCGGGATTTGAAGAAGGCGCTCGACCCGAACCACATCATCTCGCCGGGAAGATACAACCTGGTGTGATCCACAACGGTCGGACGAGCGTTTCGCGCGGGCTACGCCTTCTGCATGATGTTCTTCACGAACCAGCCCTTGAAGGCGGGCGCGTTGGGCTCGCTCGCGGCCTTCGGTGAGGCCGGCTGGGCCCACGAGATGATTTCGCGAGGCAGTTGAGCCATGCCGATCTGCCGCCCCTTGGCCATGGTCACCGCGGATCGAAGGGTTTCCTCGAGTTCAGGCAGGTTGCCGGGCCAGGGATATCTTTCGAGGGCCAGCAGGGCATCCGGCTCGATCGGGATGACGTCGCCCGGCGTCGCATTGAGGTTTCGCAGGATGAGTCCGATGTGTACGCGGATATCCTCGGGCCGGTCACGGAGCGGCGCGACCTGGATGGTCCCGGGCTCGAAGATGCGCAGGAGTTCCATGCTGAATTTTCCGGCTGCCGCGAGCTCTTCCAGCGGATCGGGAGACGTCGCCACCACGCGCGCGGTCATGGGGGCAAGAGGCGCGTCGCCGCCGGGTTTGCAGGAGCCGGTTTGCAGAATGCTCAGGAGTTCCTCCTGAAGGGCCATTGGCAGGGCCTGGATGTCGGTGAAGAAAAGAGTTCCGCCGTTGACGCTTGCGGCCAGCTTGCCGATCGTGTCGTCCGGCAGAGTCTTGGCGCAATTGATCTTGAGGAACGCCTGCTCTTTCCTGCTCCCGTACGCGTGAATGGTCTGGGCGAGAGCGGATTTCCGGGTGCCGCGTGCGCCGCGGATCAGGATGGGATCATCCGTCGCAAAGGCAGTTTCGATCTTCTCGCACACGGCCGCCATCGCCGCGCTGGCGGAAACGATGTTCGGGTACGGGAGCACGGAGGGGCCCGGCGTGATCAGGGCCATGCTTTCCTTGCGGGCTTTCACGTACTCGTTGGCCGCGTTTACGGTCGAGCGGAGCGCGTCGAGCGAGAACGGCTTGGCGATGTAATCGAACGCCCCTTTCGCGATCGCTTCCTTGACCGTGTCCTGGGTCCCGTAGCCGGTGATCATGATGACCGGGACGCCCGGGCATTTCTGCTGGCTGATTTCCAGGAACTGCAGGCCGTCCATGCGGGGCATGGAGTAGTCGGTGATGATGATGTCGAAGGTGGTGAAGCCGGCGATCTTGAGCGCCATGTCCGCGGCCGTGACGGTCACGATGTCGTGGCCATCGGCCTTCAAGGCCGATTCCAGGCACCGCAGAATCATCGGCTGATCGTCCACAACCAGTATCTTGGACATGGATACCCCTCACGACTGAACTGCCATATAAAATAACCCAAACGGCGGCGGAGGTGTATATGCCAGGGGTGGGGTTCCGAATTCCCTACAACACGGTCTTTTCCCAGTCGACCTGTGCCTTCAGGCCATCCAGGACGCGGGTCATGGGGCGGTAGCCGAGGATCCGGGTGGCTTTCTGGATGTCGGCCGCGGTGTGCTTCTGGTCACCGGGCCGGGGCGGCTTGCGCTCGATGCGCGCCTTTTTCCCGGTGATTTCCTCCAGCGTCCGGATCACCTGGTTTAGCGTCACAATTTCGCCGCCGCCGATGTTGAAGACTTCGCCGAGCGCCGCGGAGCGTTTCTCGTACGCGAGGATTGTCGCATTGACGCAATCGGCCACGAACGTGTTGCTCCGGGTCTGTTCGCCGTCGCCGTACAGGGTGAAGGACTCGCCCTTGAAAAGGTTGCGAATCAGGATGTTGTAGGCCATGTCGGGCCGCTGGCGCGGGCCGTACACGGAGAAGTAGCGCAGGATTGTGACCGGCACGCCGAAATTCGCCTGGAACGCCCGGCACAGATTTTCGGCCGCGACCTTCGTGATCCCGTAGGGCGAGAACGGCGTCAGCGGCGAATCCTCGGGGCCGGTCGCTTCCTTGCCGTACACGCTGGAGGTGGAAATGTGGATGACCTGCGGCACCTTCGCGTCGCGCGCCGCCTCGAGCAGCCGCTTCGTGGCGATCATGTTGCAGGAGGCGTACAGGTCGAAGTCGCTCCAACTCTTCATCAGGCCGGCCATGGCCGCCTCGTGGAAGATCACGTCGCAGCCTTCGACCAGATGCGCGAACGCGGCCTCGCGCAGATCCAGTTCGTGGAATTGGTAGCGCCCGCTCGCCCGGGCCTTCTCGAGGTTCCTCTCCTTGATCGGGCGCGGGTAGTACGGGATGAATGCGTCGATCGCGACCACCTCGTGCCCCTTCGCCAACAACGCCTCGCTGAGATGCGAACCGATGAATCCTGCGGCCCCTGTGACTAGACATCGACTCATTGATGGATCCTCGACCCTTGACGCTTGAAACGGGTGGAACCTAGCGGCTTTCGCAGTTGGACGCCAGTCGAATTTTGCCCAGTTTCCAGTTTCAAGTTTCCAGTTTCCCGTTATAACACCTCAATGCCTGTTATCCGGAAAGGACTTCTGAAAAACTTCTTCCCGCCCGACTACAACGGCGGCAGCATCGTCAACCTTCTCGCCTCGATCATCCGTTCGCGGGGCGGCCGATCTCCGCATGCGGACCTGGACGTTCTGCCCGCGGGGAGCCTGAAGGGCGCCTCGAAGATCGTTTACCTTGTCGTTGACGGGCTGGGGAAGGGCCAGTTGGACCGCTACCTCGCGTCCGGCCCGCGCTCGCCGTTTTTTTCCGAGTATCCTCATCAAACCATTACGACCGTTTTTCCCGCGACGACCGCCGCGGCCATTACGACGTTCAGCACGGGCGCTTCGCCCGCCGAGCACGGCATCCTCGGCTGGCATCTTCATCTGCACGATCTTGGCATGGTCAGCACGATCCTGCCGGCGGTCACGCGGACCGGCGCGCCAATGGCCGGTGATAAATTTGAATTGAGGAAATATCTGAAACTGCCGCTGCCGCTCGAGTCGGTGAAGTGCCGCAAGGAACTGATCTCCTGGGGCGATATTCCGGAAAGCCGTTTTTCCCGGGCCGGCGTGCGCTGGAATCGCAAGCGTTCCTGCACGACGTTGGCCGGCCTGTCGCGGCAGATCGAGGCGTTTGCGAAATCGCCGGGACGCGCCTTGGCCTACGCGTACTGGCCGGGCTACGACTCGTTCTGCCACGAGGCCGGGTGTGAAGACCGGAGGACGGTCCGGCACCTGGCCGGAATCGATCGCATGCTCGCGCGGTTGGCTCGGAAATTGCGCGGCACGGGAACGACGCTGGTCGTCACGGCGGATCACGGCCTGGTGGATTGCGCGCCCGCGCACCGGATCAGCTTCCGGGAAATCCCCGGCTTCTACGACTGCCTGGCGCTCCTGCCGTCGGGCGACGCGCGCTGCGCGCACTGCTTCGTCCGGCCTTCCAAGGTTCGGAAATTCCGGTCCCTGGTTTTCCAACGTTTGGAAAAATCCTGCGTCTGCGTGCCTGGCGAATCCCTGCTGAAGATTCGCGCTTTCGGACTTGGCAGGGCGCATCCCTCGCTCGAGAACCGCGTGGGCGATTTCGTCCTGATCGCGAAGTCCGATTACTGCTTCAGCGCTCATCTGCCCGGCGAGAAGATCGACTTCAACACCGCCAACCACGGCGGCATGACGGCGGCAGAGGTGCGCGTTCCGTTGTATGTGGTGTGAGGGACGCCGTGCCGGGCTGTTGACTTTTCAAGGGTCGTGGGGAATCGTTCTCCTGTATGAAATGGCAGGTGCGCCCTGAATAGAGCAGCCGCCGTACTCATGTTTGTCCTTTCGCTTCCGGGCCTGTTGGCCGCGGAGGAACCTCTTTCCTTTACAGGGAAACTCCGCGTCGAACTTCCGCACCTGCTTCAACTCGACAAGGCAGCCGCGCGCCCTGCGGGCGATTCCCTGCGCGTCTGCAGCTACAATGTCGAGCACTTCGGGGATGGCATCCTGGACGGCACGAACGTGACGCCCCGCATGGCGGAAAAGCACATCCGCGGAGTGGCCGCGCAGCTCGACGAAATCAATCCGGACATCGTGGTTCTGCAGGAGGTCGAGAACGCCCTCGCGCTCAGGAAGCTGAACGACGCCATGCGGTCGCCGTATCCCGTCGCGTTCATCACCCGCTTCCAGTCGTTTCGCGGCGCGGAGGAGAAGCTGAATATTGCCGTCCTGTCCCGGGTTCGGGTGGGGGGGATGCGGGAGCTGGACTTCAATGGCTTCAAGGGCCGCGGACGTCCGCCGCGCGGAGTCCTGAGCTTCTTCGTGGACCTGGGCGACGGGCGGCGTCTCCTGATCTATGGCGTGCACCTGAAGTCGAATTTCGGCGACCGCGTAAAGAACGAGTTCCAGCGCCTGGCGGCGGTGAAAATTCTGCGCGCGGACGCCGATGAGATGGTGGCCCGCCATCCCCGATACGAATGGGAGATCCTCGTGCTGGGCGACACGAATGTGGATCCGGAGGACAAGCAGTTCGAAAAGGATCCGACCTTCAGGCCGTTACGGGGGTGGGTGGATTTGTGGCGCGGCCGTCCGCTGGCCGAACGAACTACACTGCCGACACGACGGGGCGATCCGGCCCTGGAGTTCCCGCCCGTGACCTTCGATCGGTTCTTTGCCTCGACCAATCTGACAGCCGCCCCGTGGAGGGTGGCTCCGCCACAAGTCCTTCAGCGAGGGGTGGACACGAAGAACGTATTCACGCTTCCCGGGCAGGGCGACGTTCACGTCTCAGATCACTACCCGGCGTGGGTGGATGTGGAGCGGTAGAAGCGCTGGAGTGGTGCGGGGAGGGCCACTCCTTCCATGACTCCTTACCCCAACGCTCCATCATCCCGGTCTGTCAGTACTTCTTGTGGAACTTCGGCTCTTTGCTGTCGCCGGAATCCGGTTTCTCTTCTTCCGCGGCGGGTGCCTGTGGGGGCTGGTCGGACGGGCCGGCCTCACCCGCGCCGGATTCCATCGTCTCCACGAAGTTCATCTTGAGCGACATCAGTGTGTCGCGGAGCATGCGCTCCTCGTCCTTGTCGAGATTGCCTTTGGTTTTGGCCTCGATCATGTCGAGAAGGTCGATCGTGGCCTGTGCCGCCTCGAGGTTGACGTGTGTTTTCTTGCTTTGCGGATCGAGCAGTTTGCCCATCTGCTGGAGGGCGGAACTGGACAGCATCAATACGAGCTGCGCGAAGTAGGCCTTGTGAAGTTCTTCGGGGGTCACGGGATGCTGGTCGGTCATGGTGTTTCTTCCTTTTCCTTTTCGGGCCGGCCCGGCAGAACCACCGCCACGGCGCGGCGATCCGCCTGGAACACGGAGGCGGCGGCCTCGCGCACGCGGTCCGGTGTCACGGCGTCCATTCGGTCCTTGAACTTGAAGTCGTAGTCGTGGCCGAGTCCGTACAGTTCGTTCAACGCGCAAGTCTGCGCCAGGGCGCCGTTATCCTGCAAGCTCATATCCTGTGCGGCGAGAATCTGCTTCTTGGCGCGATCGATCTCTTCGTCCCGCAGTCCGTGTTTGGCCATGCGCGCCGTCTCGGCATCGATCAGCTTTTCAACCTCCTTGACCGTATCCTCGCGGGCGCCGGCGTACAGGGCGAACAGGCCCGGCTCGAGACCGGGACGGTTGAAGGCGCCGACGTAATACACCAGCCCGCGTTTCTCCCGTATGGCCGTGCTCAGGTCCGATGAAAGGCCGCTCAGCGAATCCTGGATGATGGACAAAGCGTCCACGCGCGGGTCCTGGAGGTCGACACCCGGATAGCCCACCAGAAGGATCGTCTGCTCCTTGGGTTCCCGTCGCTTGCTGCGCGCCGGCAGGCTGGGATCGGGCCGGGCGCTCTGGAGTGAGGGGACGGGTCCGTCGGGAATTTCGGACAGGTATCGTTCCGCGAGTTTCTGTGCCTGCTCCCGGGTGATATCGCCGAAAATGGAAAGCACGAGATTGCTACGGACAACATGACGTTTGAAGTGCTCGGCCAGCGAGTCGCGAGTCAGGCCCTGCACGGCGTCCTGGCTTCCCTGCGGGGTCCAGCGATAGGGATGGTTCGGGAACATCGTCTGCCGAAGCGCTTCTTCGGCAACGAAGAAAGGCTGTTCGCGCTGCTGCTGGATCGCCGACAGCTGAACCTGCTTCTGCTTTTCCGTTTCCTCTTCGGGGAACGTTGAATGGATCAGGCAGTCGGAAAACAGGGCCATGAACGTGTCCGCATCCTGTGCGAGGCAGAAGGCCTGAAGCCCGAAGCTGTTGCGTCCGGAGAACGGAGAGAGCGATCCTCCCAGCCGTTCGACCGTTTCCGCGATTTCACTCGCGGAATGAGCTTTCGTGCCCCGTGTGAGAAGCTCCGACATGAGCGTGGTGACGCCGTTGTTGGTTGACGTTTCGCTCAGCAGGCCGCCCTTCAGCGCCGCGCAGAAGTAGACAAACGGCAGGCGGTGGTCCTCGCGCACGATCAGCGGAACCCCGTTCGGAAGCGCTGTTTTTTCGACATCGATTCCCGTCGCGACATCCTTGCCGGACGTGATGGCTCCGGCTGCGGTTTCCGGCGAGAGCACAACGAGCGTCCGGTTTGCGGCGGAGAGGTAGCGTCGCGCAACGGCCTGCAGTTTCCCGGCGTCGACGGCCTGGACGTTTTCCAGGTAGCGTTCGGAGAAGGAAGGGTCGGCGGCGTAGAACTCGCCCGAGGCATGGCTTTCCGCCTGACCGTTCATGGTCCGCAATCCGCCGAGTTCTCCGACCAGCACGGCGCGCTTGGCCTTCTCGAGTTCCTCGTTCGAAAATCCGCCCGCGCTCCAGCTGTCCACTTCCTCCTGGATCGCCGAGACGACTGCGGCTTCGTTGGTGGGATCAAACGTGGCGCTGAACCCGAACAACCCGGGATCCTTCGGAGTCATCGACCACGCATTGATCTCGTGAACCAATTTCATCTCTTCCTTGATCCTCTTCACCAGCCGGGAACTGCGGCCCGCGCCGACGATGTTGGCCAGGACATCCAGCGTGGCCGCGTCCGGATGGCTCAAGGACACGGTGTGATACGCCCAGAGCAGTCGGGACACGTTATAGGCTCCGGTGTCGCGCGCGAACCGCGGCGCGACCTGCGGCGGCTCGGCGGGGAGAGGCATGGCCTGGCCGGCTTTTCGCGCGAACGACTGGAAGGTCTCGCGGATGCGGGCTTCGACCTCCGCCGCGTCGACGTCGCCCACGACAACCACGATCATGTTGTCCGGCCTGTAGTTCTGATGGAAGTACTTCACGAGGTCGTCGCGCGTCGTGCTCCGGAACACGTCCTCGTATCCGATCACCGGGATGCGGTAGGGGTGAACGCGGTAGGAGGTGCTGCTCAACAGCTTGTAGATCTGCCGGTCGGGATCGTCCTTGCCCATCGCGAACTCGCGGAGGATCACATCCCGTTCGCGCGCCCACTCATTCTTCGGGAATGCGGCGTTCATGACGGCATCGGCCAGGACATCGAACCCGATTTTCCAGTTTCTGCCCGGCAGGATGGCGTGGAACACCGTGCGGTCCTGCGCCGTGTACGCGTTGATCTCGCCGCCGGCATCGTTGATCTCCTTGGTGATCTGTCCGACCGGCCGTGTGGGCGTCCCCTTGAAGATCATGTGCTCGACGAAGTGCGAGAGGCCCGCGCCGAGGAACTCGCCTTCGTTGACCGCGCCCGAGCCGACCCATATCTGCACTGCCGCCACGGGTGCGCTGTGGTCTTCCTTCACGAGACAGACGGCGCCGTTGTCCAGGACGAAGCGCTGGATCCGGGCGTTGGATTTCTTAAGGGCTTCGAGGGGGGTGGAGATGTCTTCCGCGCGCGCGGAAAAAGGCACGAGACTCAGAACCAGCAGGAGAGCGAATAAAAACTGTTTCATAGAGTGTTGGAGGGGGATGTTGCGGACGAAGCAGCCGACTTTGCCCGCCGGCTACGGCGAGCCAAGGGACGCCGCGTCTGCTTCAGCCCTCCCCATCTTTCTTTTGTGCCGCGATACGGGCCTTCTTCCCCGGCCTGAACGGCTGCCGGAACGCGTCATCGAAATCGTACCCGCCCATGAAATCCTCTCGCCGGTCCTGTTCCGTCTTTCCGAGGATGCCCTTGTCGACCAGGTTGAACACGAGGTTGCCGAAATCCTCGGTGGTATGGATACCCCAGCGATTCAAGACCGTTTTGGCCATGGCGCCGTATTCCTGGAGGGAGTATTGGCGGATGCCGTCCAGAAGCTCGCTGCCGCTCACATGGCGACCCGGTCCGCCGATGGGTTTCGCGAACAGCTTGATGGTGAAATCGAGCGCTTCGCGGAGAAAGATGTAGGCCTGCTCGTCGTAGCGCGGATCATCCTTCAGAATTTGGGCCAGGGCCTCGTTGAAATTGACTTTCTTCATAGTGAGCTAACCACGAATTCAGGTTTTGTCTTCGTGTTCATTCGTGGTTTACAGCGCTTTCCTAATTTCTTCTGCCATCTTCTTCATCTCGTCCAAACTGTCGTACTTCTTTGCCGCCCAGTTCCAATGGTGGCCATCGGTCTTGAACCGCGGCACGACGTGAAAATGGATATGGGGAACCTGCTGGCCCGCCGCCTCCCCGTTGGCATTCAATACATTGACCCCGTCCGCCTTCAATCCGTTCACCTGGGCCTGCGCAATTTTCCGCACGACGACCATCACCTTTGCCAGGACATCCTCCGGCGTTTGGGTAATCGGATCGTAGTGCTTCTTGGGAATCACCAGCGTGTGTCCCTTGATGATCGGCCCGATGTCCATGAACGCCAGCGTGTCGGCGTCCTCGTACACGCGGGTGGACGGAATTGCGCCCGTCACGATCCTGCAGAAAAGGCAATTGGCGCTCATGGTTCTCCCCTGCGTCCGGACTGTTCCACGCCGGCGGGCGTCGCCGGGTCGGGTTTCTGGTTCTTGAGGTGAACATACCTGGCCACGAGCCCGACAAGCGCGATAACCAGGATTCCCGCCATGAACTTACGCTCATCCGGCGCAAGGTCAAACCATGACCGTATCCAGCTCAAATCCACGTTCCGTTTCCTGTTCACGCGCGCATCCTAATGGTTCGGATCGCGGGCTTCCAGAGGAATGTTGGGGAGAGGATGGATCCGCGGTTTTGTTATCGGGCAAAGGGAGTGTCTGCCGGGCCAAGTGCCTGCCGGACGCTGTTGTCATCACCACACTTTATAAAGTGTGGTGATGGGCTCCGAAGAGCCGTCTATCGAGAGACCAGCCGGGTCAGGGCGCGCATGACGGGTTCCGGCGACGGCTGATACTGGTACTTGTCGTTCGCCTTTGCAATGCACCCTCGCCGGCACAGCTTCTTCAAATGGCGAAGCGCTGCGTTGCTGGGGATCCCTGTCTTCTTCCGGATGGACGGCAGGTCTTCCGGACCTCCTGCCACGGCCCGGATCAGGGCTATCCGGCGCGGATGGGTGAACGCGGTCAGAGCCCGGAAAATGCGGTCGATCGAGGAGTCCTGTTCCTGGAAAGCCTCCTTGAGGGCGGTCAACAGGATGCGAGTCTCGGGGATGGATGGATTGTGCACGGCTGCGTACAGAACTTCTCTTCCTCGACGCCTTGCCCGGAGCAGGCCCCTTGCGTTCAGTGCGCGCAGGTACTGACTTGCAGCAGATATCTTCATGCGCTCGCTTTGTGCGGCGACTGACACGCTGACATCTCGATGCGAGATGACGTGCCTCAGAAGCCGGAGGCGTTGACGATTTGCCAGCGCACGGCATGTGCGCCACAGCGTAGGAGAAAGGGGAGTCAACCGATCCTGTCCCATCACCACACTTTATAAAGTGTGGTGATGGGACGCAATGGGATTTCAGCGTGGTTGTCGGTGTTGTTGTTGGTCCCGTTGCTTGTGCGAGTTGTTGTGCGCAGCCTATGGCCGCAGGTTCTTCCTTGTGTAGTGCATCACCACGGTGACCCTGTCCTTCGGCTTCAGGTCGATGCTGAACTCGAGCGTCTCGTGATCCTTCAGATCGTAGGCTCCGGAGCACTTCAGCATCTCCCACTCGCCGGGGATGGATTGCGTCAGGACGATCGTGCCGGGCTTGTCCTTGAAATTCTCGATGGTCGTTTCGATCTGTTCCTCGTTGTCGTAGAGCACGACGTTCTGGTCGGTGTTCCGGCGGACGTTGACCATGCGGTCCATCGTTTTCTTCTGCTTCACCACGATGTCCCGGCTGTCGCCCATGTACAGTTCCATCTTGTCGCCGACGGGCACGAGCCCGATGGCGTCCTCGCCCAGGAAAATGGTCGAGCCGTGGCCGTCCTGCTGGAATACCCGGACCTTGCCGCCCCATAGCGCGTTTTCCCCGAGTCCCTTCTCCTTCGAGTTGTGGAGCGTGTAATACAGGGGAATGCCGACGTTGTCCTGCACGAGTTCGGGGTCCCACGGCTTCGATCTCGCGTCCCACTTGAACGTCTTCTGGATCGGCAGGCCGTTCTTCTGGAAGAACAACAGCTGCTTCGTCTCGCCGTCCCGCACGGCTTTTTCAAAGGCCTCGCCGTAGTTCAGCAGGATCTTCGACAGGGCGAAATCCTCGCCGGAAAAATTGCGGAGCACGAGATGCGATTGCAGGTTCAGCTTGCTCTCGTCCTGCGCGGCCACGCCCTTGTACGTCACCAGCCGGTCGATGTTCATCAGTAGGTAGCTGATGCGCACGCGCGCATTGCACGCCTGCGGCGCGCTGACCTGCCAGACCAGCGCCGCCTCGTTCGGCGGATAGCTGACGTTCAGAAGCACGAGCTGGTCCTTCTCGTTGAGCGGCGTGAGCCGGATCGAGTCGTCGTTGATCGACACGCCCTTCCAGGAGAAGTCGACCTGATTGACGCCCTGCTGCAGCGTGAGGACGCGCTCCTCCTCCACCAGCGTGAATGTCGGGTTGTCCAGCCGGATGATGGCCGCTGCGCGGTCGGGCAGGGCGGTGAGCTTGATGCGCGCGGAAGCGGGCGTCGCGGCCATCGCCGCCAGAAGAGACACAATGATAAAGAGATGACGCGGGTTCATCGCTGATCCCTCCTCTTGCCTTCGTGATACGTGATCGTGTACTTGAACGTCTTCGTTTCGTGCGGCTGCAAGTCCAACGTGAAGCGCAGGGTCTGCGCGTCCTTCTTCTCGAATTGGCCGCAGTCGCCCGCCGGCTTCACCGGGTCGGCGTGCGGGTGCTTCATGTGCCGTGTAATCTCGACCCGGACCGGCAGATCGCGGAAGTTCTTCACCTCGATGGCCCAATCCTCCCGTTCGTCCCATCCCGTGACGTTCTTGTCGGCGTTGAACGTGTAGCGGTCCGTCGCCATCTTCATCAGCTTGGGCTCGACCTTGACCTGCTCGGTCGATCCGAGATCCACCTCGGCCTCCTGTTCAACGGGGATGTACTTCACGTACTGCGAGCCCTCGAACGAAAGATGCTGCTCGGCGTCCAGCGCGCGGAACACCTCCACCTGGCCGTCCGGCAGCGGCGTTTTGCCAAGGTGATGGTCCTTGTCGTTCTTGAAGTAGAGCAGGCGCCGGACCACTCCGTCGCCGAAACGGCGGTCGTCGTATTTGTACAGGTTGACCACCGGCACGCGCACCGGCTTGAACGACGGGAGCCGCTTCGACCAGCCGTTCGGAATCGATTCGGTCCCCTCGATCGTGTAGAGGAAGTACTCCGACAGGCCTTCCTTGATGATTTCCTTCGGAGCCACGGCCGCGCCGGCGACCATCTCGCAGGCCATGTCCATCATCTGGGCCTTGGCCATCCGCCGTTCTGCGAACACGGCCGGGGCGGGGGGTACGGGCACCGCCATCCCGGGCCTGCCGAACGGCTCCGACCGCTGCGCGAGTTCCGCAATCTGGTCCAGGAGATGAATCCGGCCGACAATGAGCCGCGTCTGCGCGTTGTCGTAGTCCTCGCCGGAGCCGTTGGTCACGCGGACGAAGCCCTCGAGAAGCATGTCCTTCTCGTCGGGCGCCAGCGTGGCCTGGTAGAACGCGCGCCAGTTGATGCCGGACGTGAAGAACAGAATCTCCACCAGCACCTCGCCTTCGATCTCGGAACGCACGGTCCAGACCGCCTCCGAGTTCACGCCGGGCGGGTACGAAACGTCGAGCAGCTCGACCTGGTCGGGATGCTCCACCGCGCGCAGGCTGAGTGAGGTCGGGTCGATCAGCGTGTTCGCCCAGCCGAACGACAACTTGTTCAGCCCCTTCTGGAGCGTGAGCTTGCGGACCTCGCGCGCGAGCGTGAGGTCGGCCGAGTTGTAGATCGTGAGCTGGACGCTGTCGCGTTCGGGCAGGGTGACGAGGTCGATGCCGCCGCACGCCGGGAACGCGAGCAGAAACGGCGCCGCCAGCAGGAACCACAGAATTCTTCGCATGGTGCTCTCCTTCCGTTGGGATTGTGCTCCATCGGTTGGTACGTGCGCAAGCCGGTTTCGGTTGACAGGGAAATGTCGGGCAGGGACGCGGCGCTCTACCGCCGGGCAGTTCTTGATTTCACGTGCCCGCGCGCGAGACCGGCGACTTCCCGGGCCTCCGGCGAAGGCGGCAGGAGGCTCTCCAGCTTGCCGAGGATGTCCCTCTCGTGGATGCGGTCAAACGCCGGGGGATAGTGGATGTCGTAGACCCACGACATCTGGATCAGCTTGAAATCGGTGAGCGACTTGATCATTGAAAACGGCGCGTTGCGCTGTGTGCGGATCAGGTCGACGAGCTCCGGGTTCGGCGGGCCGTCGGCCGGCACTCCGAAAAGCAGCTCGGGATGTTGTTGCAGATGGTTGGTGGACACGAGTTCGTGGAACACCATGAAAATGTCCAGCTTGTCGGCGTCGCGGATCAGCCGCACGAACGGCAGGCTGTCCTTGGAGACGCCGGGCGGGATTTCGATCTGGTTGTGGTACAAGATCGCGTCCTTGATCCTCTGGCCGTCGGTCGTGCCCACGCCCGAGAGAACGATTTCCTGGTCGACCACTTCCCAACTCCGCGCCGCGTGATTGATCGAGTGGCGGTCCGACAAGGTCTTGAACTCGACGTACTGCGAGAACCGGCCGACGTCGTGCAGGATGCCGATGGCCTCCGCTGTGTTCGCGTCCGCGTCGGTCCAGCCCAGGTCGCGCGCCATGCCGCGCGCGTCCTCCGCCACGCGCACGCTATGCTCGAGCTTGAGCTGGAGAAGGCGCGGCAGCTGGCCGTCCTGGCCGCGGAATTCGTCCACGTACTCGCCGAACCAGCGCTGGATTTCCTGAAGGTAGTTTTGTTGCATCGGGAGGCCGTAAGATAGTCGCGTGCGCGCGAAAATCGAGCGAATTTTACATGGCTTGGAAAAATGGCGCTAGATCAAATCCTCGAGCAGGAACACTTCGGCATCTTCGACCCTCTTGAGGGCTGTGTCGTTGGTGATCAGCGTTGGCCGCGCGGAGAGGGCAGCGGTGGCAAGCTGCAGCATGTCGGGCAGCGGCAGGTTGTATTTCGCGCGAAGAGCACCCGCGATACATCCCAGCATGGGGTCGATTTCGGACAATCTCAAATTCGGCATGCTCGCCAGCGCGTTGCGATATCGCGTGGCGATATCGGGCCTGTTCTCTTTCAACGGCTTGACGAGAAGCTCCGCCATGGTGATGGGCGTGGCGACACCCTCAAACAATCCGCCCGCCATGCTCTCGAATAAAGTTCCGCAGGCATCGGCAAGCCTGGATGTGTCTTCGAAGAAGTAGACGAACAGCATGGTGTCGAGAACGACGCCCTCGCGGCCCCGGAGTCTCTCGATTCGCTTCATTTCCTCTTCCTCGTCTGCCATTCCGCGCGCAATTCCCGGACGTAGGCCGTTGCGTCATTCCCGTCGGCAAGGTCGCGTCCGATGCCGCGCATGTACGACACTTCCGGTACGCGCATGATGATTTGATTGTTCTCGATGGCCACTTGCAGCCGGCTGTGCTTCCGAAGGCCGATCTTCTCCCGAATCTCCTTGGGAATCACAACCTGGTACTTTTCACCGACAGCCACGGTTGTCATACGATTACCTCGCATTTCCTACATTTGTTATTAGAATCATACCACGAGTTTGGCGAGCAGGAAAGGGCTGGGTTGGATTTTTTCTGCTGATTTTGCGGTGTGATGAGGTATGCTCTGCGCGTTTTATCCCGGGAAGGTGCAAAATGGCCGTCTATCCTTTCAGCGAAATCGAGAAGAAGTGGCAGAAATACTGGGCCGAGCACAAGACGTTCGAAGTGCCGAACCGGCCCGACACATCCAAGCCCAAGATGTACGTCCTCGCCCTGTTCCCGTATCCGAGCGGCGCGGGCCTGCACGTCGGCCACCCCGAGGGATACCCGGCCCC
>CALMZY010000035.1 GCA_937870865.1 uncultured Lentisphaerota bacterium
ACGGCGTGGCGTTCCAGTTGGACTTCAATGCGAACGCCATCACTGTCAGCAACAGTGTGATCGTGGGTGGTGCCGTTTTCGGTGGGACGGGGATATCGGGCTTCGGCGACTACAATATTTTCTGGGGTACGGAGATCAGCAACGGGTACCTCAATCTGAACGAACTCCAGAGGGCCAAGGACAGCTGGTGGCACAGCACGTACGCGGATCCGAAGTTTGCAAATCCCGCAGGTTTGGATTTCCACCCGCGCAGCGAACAGGGGCGTTATGATCCGATATCGAGCGCGTGGGTAACGGACACCGTGACGTCGGCGGCAATCGATTTCGGAAATCCATCGGCCGCTTACGCGAATGAGCCGTTGCCGAACGGCGCCCGGATGGACGCCGGTTGTTTCGGGAACAGCACGGAAGCCAGCCGGAGTCCGACAAACGCCCTTTACCTCATGGCACTGACGTACAATGACGGCGGAACTCTATGGTACACCGGCACGCTTTACTGGGTGTCGCGGAATTTCCCGCCCACGGGAAGAGTGAGGCTGGATTACTCGCTGGACCGCGGCGCGAACTGGGCGAATATCGCGACAAACGTGCTGGTCACCAACGGGTTCTATCGTTGGAACGCGCAGGCAGTTACATCCAGGCCAGCGGCATTGTGGAGAGTCGGCAGCGAAGCCCTTCCTTCCGTGGCTGACACCAACGACAGGAACTTCGTCGTAAAGGGGACGAACGAAGTCATTCGCTACTATGTCAACGATGGAAGCACAAACGGGGATGTGTATTGCACGGCGGCAGGAAGCGCGACCAACGATGGATGGTTCCCTTGGACCCCCAAGGCGAGTATTCAGGAGATCTTTAACGACAACGATTTGAGCCCGGCAGACATTGTCTATGTGGATACAGGGCTCTACGTGCTTACGAATACTATTGCGGTTGGAGTTGCCGACCAAGGGGCGGTCAGCAACCTTGTGACCATTCAAGGTAGTACGAACTACTCAGCGGGAGGCACGGTGTTGGATCGTCGTAACAGTGCATCAGACGTTGTGAGCCTGGGGGGGGCCTACGTGAGGCTTGCGGATCTGCAACTCCGGGGTGGTCGATACGGTGCGTATGTGACGAAGACCTACTGCGAGTTCGACCGGGTGATGAGCGTAAGCAATGTGTACGGGTTCTACGAGATACAATACACGTATTCGCGATTCACGCAATGCGCGGCGGTGAAGAACACATACGGATGCCGCGTCGACCAATCGCGTTCCCAATGGGACCGGGGTGTGAGTTGGAGCAACGGCGTGGCCTTCCAGCTGGACTTTAATGCAAACGCCATCACAGTCAGCAACAGCGTCATTGTGGGGGGGGTTGTTTTAGGGGGGACGGGGTTGTCGGGTTTTGGCGACTACAACATCAT
>CALMZY010000036.1 GCA_937870865.1 uncultured Lentisphaerota bacterium
TCAGTACCCGCAGCAAGCGAGCATCCTTCCTCTTTTGGATGTTGACCGGTTGACGCGCTCCAAGTAGGAGAGAACCAGACGTTGTGAAACACGCACAATGAAAGTCTTCTCCAGCCGGATCACATTCCAGCGGATTTCCGCGTTTCTCCTGCTGACAGGTTGCCTGCTCCTCGTGCTCGCATGGAGGGGCGTGTTCCCAGCGGCGTGGATGGCGAAGCTGGTGTCATCAGACCGAGTGCTGACGGATTCCTTCGTCCACCTGCTCCAACGGTCACAGTGGACATTGGCGTGGCTCCTCATCCTGATCTCTCCTGCCGCTTTCGTCGGCCATCGCCTTTGCACGCGGATCCGCCGTCTCCTCGTTTCTCCGGGGGACGGCGCAGCAGGGTTGGCGATCGGCTTGCTTGCCCTGGTTCTCTGCCTCGGCACCCAGCACTTCGTGCTGGAGGGCATTCCGCACGTGACGGACGAGACCTGCCACGACTTCCAGTCCAAGCTGTTCGTCGCGGGTCGCGCGTACGCGCCCCTGCCGGATTGCCCGTTCAACTTCTACCAACACCAGGTCCTCATGATGAACTCGGGCAAGTGGTTCAGCAAGTACCCCCCGGGACATCCCCTGCTCCTTGCCGTCGGCCGGGTTCTCGGCATGCCCGGCTTGATCGTACCGCTGGCCTCAGCCGTCTCGGCCGTCGCGCTGATGTTCATCGTGTCCCGCTTCTACGGCCGATCCGTCGGACGGTGCGCGGCCCTGCTCTTTGCCCTGTCCCCGCTGACGATTCTGCTCGGGGCGTCGTACATGTCCCACACGACATTCCTCGCGTGCCTTCTTCTCGCGCTCCTCGCCTTCATCAGGGCCATGGACCAGGACCCTGTGCGGCGCGGCGGAGCCGCCGCTCTTGCCGCAGGTTTGTTTGCGGGATGGGCCGCCCTCATCCGGCCCCAGGACTGCATTCCGATCGCCATCCCCGCGCTCGCCGCGCTCATCGCCATGGACCGCGACACCCGTATCCGCGCACTCCAACTCGCGTCTCTCGCCCTCGTCGGACTGATTCCCGCCCTCGCCGTCCAACTGGCATGGAACCATCAGACCTACGGCAGGTTGTTCGTTCTCGGTTACGGCTACTCAACGCAGGGACTGATGTTCCTGCCCATACAGACGGGATTCGACTTCCTGAATTCATACAGCTTTGGACGCGCCCTCTCCTACACGGGCTGGTCGCTTCTGCGCTTCGATAACGCGCTGTTCGGATGGCCCGTGTCGCTGCTTCCGTTGCCCTTCGCGTTCATGCGCGGACGGACGACAAAAGCGGACTGGGTATGTTTGATCGGATGCGCCGCGATCGTCCTCTTCTTCCTTCCGTGGCAGTACTTTGGCGCGGAATACGAGGCCCGCTTCTACTCTCCCATGGCGCCCCTGGCCATCGTTCTTTGCGCAAGGGGACTACAGAACCTGCATCGCTGGATGTCCGGACGTCTTTCGGCTGACGTCGCACGAAGTCTGACCTTCACACTCCCCGCCCTGTTTTTCCTGCACGCGCTGTTCTTCTTCTGGCCGTGCTACCTCTGGCCCAAATACTCCGACGGCTACGAACAGGCCTCGCCGGTCATCCACCGCCTCGCCCGGGAACAAGATATTTCCAACGCGCTCGTGCTGATCGACTCAACCGGCGAGAACGAGTTTCGTTATTCATCCGGGTTCATCTACAACGACCCTCTCCTGACCAACAGAGTGATCTACGCGAGGGATATCCGGGAAATGAACGATTGTCTCTTCAATGCATTCCGCGCACGAAGGATATTCCGTTTTGTCCCAAACGCCGATTGGAAGCATGGAAGGTTTGAGGAAATCGCGGGGCCCGAATAATCAGCCCGGCTTCCGCGCCAGCACCATGTACTGTGCCCCCAGGGGCAGACGCGCGAGGCCGCTCTCCAGTCCCCGCAGGGAGCGCAGGGCGCGCGGAAACACGAACTGAAAATCGGTCAGCAGGACCTGAAATCCGCCGTCGCTCAGAAGCCGGCGGGCTTCCGGCGGCGACACCTTGACCGCGCCGCGATCGAAGGGAATCCGCCACATCACCAGCCGCGTTCCGGGATTCCATGGGTTGTTCTCCCAGAAGGCAAACAACCCGCCTGGCCGGAGACATTCCCAAATCCATCTCACCTGCTCCGCGCGCGCCGGCGGCGGAATATGGTGAAACACCCCGTTACAGAAAACCAAGTCGTGATCTCCCGAGGGCCGGAACTCGTCCGCCGGCACGAAATGAACGCGTTCCGATCCGAACTTACTGACGGCCGTCTCAAGACACGGTCTTGAGGTGTCCACCCCCGTGACGTGATCGGCTCCCAGTTCCCCGAGGAGATGCGGCGCCGTGTCGCCGGTCCCGCACCCGAAATCCAACACGCTCGAAACGGGACACCCCAGTTCCCGAAGCCGCCTCGACAGCCAGACAACCCTCCCGCGAGCGAAATAATCCCGGTCCTCGCCTGACACCGAAAGGCCCCGGCTCAAAGCCGATTCGTAATCATCGGCGTAACGGTCGAATGAGTCGGACGGGTTCATCGGCGATGCATACCCAGGAGGCTCACAAAAAAGCCTGAAAGGATGGTCTGGACACCCAGCGCGGCCAAGGCGTTCGCTTGCTTGCGATCGTCCATCGTCAAACGAAAGATGTTGTCGTCCTTGGCCAGAGAGACCGCGGTGCTGCTGGGAGAGATCAGAATCATCTCGTTTTCATTGGCAAAGTCCGCCACCTTCTCCAACTCGGCGACGTTCCGCGACGCGATCACCGTCACGGCGCCCGCCTCCGCCAGCGCCTCCGCGAGCTGGCGCCCGTACAGTCCGGCCCCGCCGGTCAGCAGCGCCACCTTGCCCTTCAGCGAAAAACTTTCCAGCACGTTCATAGCATGACCTCACTTCCGCCGCGCATGCGGCTCTCGATCCCTGCGATCACCAGCCGCATCAACTCCTCGGTGTGGCTGAACGGATACGGGCGGACGCCGCTCCGCAGATACCCGATGAACGCCGCGAGCTGCGCCTTGAAGGACGCGAAGGTGTCCTTCGTGACGACCGTCGCGTTGCCGGACGCGCCGCACAGCGTCATGGCGCCGCCGTAGACGATGCCGGTGCCGCACGCGATCACCGCATCCGCGCCGCTGTTGTGCTTCAGGTGCACCACATTGCGCTCAGGCGAACCGGTGTTGCGCACGGACACATAGACGGGGCCGGTGATGCTGTAGACCGCCTCGAGCGCGTGAATGCCGTATGTCT
>CALMZY010000037.1 GCA_937870865.1 uncultured Lentisphaerota bacterium
GTTCGCGTCAGGAATCATCCGGTTGTATTGCGCTTTGCCGAAGACGCGGGCGGAGGTTCAGGTTGTCGGGCGGCAGATGCTCCGGTCTGGGACTTCGGTGGCTGCCAATTACCGGGAGGCCTCAAGGGCTCGAAGCAAGGCAGATTTTGTGTCGAAGATCGAGTGCTGTGCGCAAGAAGCCGATGAGACACAGTTGTGGTTGGAATTGTTGAGGGATGATTGCGGAATACGATCAGACGCCGTGGAGTTACTTTGGAAGGAATCAGACGAGTTGATTTCGATCTTCGTTGCCATGGCGCGAAATGCAAAGCGAAATGAATAGAAGAAACTCCCCAACTCAGGTTTCAGGTTTCAAGTTTCAGGTTTCATGAAAAGTCTCGTCATAGTCGAATCGCCCGCCAAGGCCAAGACGATCAACAAGATCCTTGGTTCGGAGTACGTCGTGAAGGCGTCGATGGGGCACGTGCGCGATCTCCCGGAGAAGGAGCTCGGCATCGACGTGGAGAAGGGCTTCAAGCCAAAGTACGTCACGATCAAGACGCGCGAGAAGGTGCTCCACGAACTCAAGGCGGCGGCCGAGGGTGTGGATCGCGTGTATCTCGCGCCCGATCCGGACCGCGAAGGTGAAGCGATCGCCTGGCACCTGCAGGCCGTCCTGAGGAAGTCGGTTCCCGAGGATAAATTCTTCCGCGTTTCGTACAACGAGATCACGGCCCCGGCGATCCGCAAGGCGTTCTCCGAGCCGGGCCGCATCGACGAGAAGCGCGTCGATTCCCAGCAGGCGCGCCGCGTTCTGGACCGGATTGTCGGCTACAAGGTCAGCCCGTTGTTGTGGCGGCGCATTCGCGGCGCGGCGAGCGCGGGCCGCGTGCAGTCGGTCGCGCTGAGGCTCGTCTGCGAGCGCGAGCGGGAGATTCTCAACTTCAAGCCGGAGGAATTCTGGCTCCTCGGCGCGAAGGTGCGCAAGCAGGTCGATCCGCTCGATCCGTTCGAAATCAAGCTGGCCCGGATCAACGGCGAGAAGGCGGAGATCAAGGCCGCCGAGCAGGCCCACGCGATCAAGGCGGACCTCGATGGCCGCGCGCTGAGGGTATCCGACATCATTCCGCGCGAGATCTCCAAGCGGGCGATGCCGCCGTACATCACGAGCTCGCTCCAGCAGGCGGGCTCGAGCGTGTTCGGGTTCGCGCCCGCGTACACGATGAAGCTCGCGCAGAAGCTTTACGAAGGCGAGGATTTCGGAGAGGGGCCGGTCGGCCTGATCACGTACATGCGAACCGACTCGTTCTCCGTTTCGCGCGACGCGCAGGAAAGCTGCCGCGAGTTCGTCCACCGGACGTACGGGCCCGAGTATCTGCCCGAGAAACCCAATTTCTACAAGAGCCGGTCGAGCGCGCAGGAGGCGCACGAGGCGATCCGGCCGACGGACGTGAACCGCACGCCGGACCAGCTCACCTCCGTCCTCGATCCGGACGAGCTGAAGCTGTACAGCCTGATCTGGAAGCGTTTCGTCGCCAGCCAGATGGCGCCTGCGCGGATCGCCCAGCGCACGGTCGAAGTTGAAGCGGTGCCGCCGGCCGGCAAGACGTCCACGTATCTCTTCCGCGCGACCGCCTCGGAAGTCATTTTCCCCGGCTACATGAAGGCCACGGGCGTCGAGGAAAAGAAAAAGGACGAGAACGGCGACGAGATCGACCGCCTGCCGCCGCTGTCCAAGGGCGAAGGGCTCGATTGTCTCCAATGGCTCGAAGAACAGAAATTCACCTCGCCGCCGCCGCGATTCACCGAGGCGTCGCTGGTGAAGGCCCTGGAAGAAAATGGTGTGGGCCGGCCCAGCACGTATGCCTCGATCATCTCCACGCTGCTTGCGCGGCGCTATGTCGAGAAGGAGAAGCGCGCTCTCAAGCCGACGGACATGGGACTCAAGGTCTGCGATTTCCTTGTCGAGCATCTGGGCGCGCTGTTCGACGTAAAGTTCACCGCGGGCATGGAAGAACAGCTCGACGAGATCGAGACGGGCGCCGTGCAGTGGGGCGTGATGATGGAGAAGTTTTACCAGGAATTCCTGACCTGGCTGGAGAAGGCGAAGGGACCCCAGGCCGACCCGGCGGCCGTGCAGAAACTCCTGGACATGGCGAAGGGCGTTCAGACCTGGGAGCCCGCCACGAAGCGCGGCAAGCGGACGTACAGCGATCAGGCGTTCACGGAATCGATCCAGAAGCAACTGGGCGAGGGGAAGGGGATTTCGGAGCGGCAGGTCGGCGCGCTGAAGAAACTGATTTGCCGGTACCGGGAGCAGCTGCCCACGCTGGAAGCCGTCGCCGGAGAGCTCGCGCTGACCGAGGAGCTCGAGGCGGCGAAGCGGCCGCCGGAGCCGCCGCGGCAGGATGTCCTCAAGAAACTCGAATTGCTGAAGAAGGTTCAGTTCAAGGAACCGCGGACGGTGGGCAAGAAGGTGTATGACGACAGCGTGTTCGCGAATTCGCTGCGCACGCAGTTCGAAAGCGGGCGGAGCCTTTCGCCGAACCAGATCCACTACCTGGACCGGATGGTGATGAAGTACTCCGACCAGATCCCTGACTTCGAATCCATGAAGGACGAGCTTGGACTTCACGAGGCCGCCGCGGCGGAAGACAAGGAAAGCGGGCCTCTTCTGGAACTGTTGAAAGAGGTCAAGACGTGGAAGCCGCCGACGAAGCGCGGCCGCCGCGAATGGGACGATCAGAAGTTCTACGAATCGCTTTCCCGCCAGTACGGCCAGCGCAAGAGCCTCTCGCCGAAGCAGGTGGCGTCGCTCAAGAAAATGATCAGGCGCTACGCGGAGCAGATTCCGAACTACGAACAGGTTGCCGCGCAGTATGGCATTCCCGCTTCGGCGAAAAGCCGCCCGGCCGCCGAAAGCGAGGGATCGCCCGAATGACCATTCCCCTCGAGGACGTCAGCGGCGATCCGTGCGTGGCGCAATTCCTCCGGTACATGAGTGCCGAACGGAACGCGTCGGATCACACCGTGAACAACTACCTTCTCGACATCCGCCAGTATGCCGGCGCGGTCTGGGGGCCGGAGGCCCGGAACCCGTTCAAGTGGAGCGAGGCGGACCGGTACACGGCGCGCAGGTTTCTCGCCGGCTTTCAGAAGGCCGGGATGGCGCCCGCGACGACGGGCCGCAAGGTCTCGAGCCTGCGGTCGTTCTACAAGTTTCTCGTTCGCGAGGAGAAGGTGGAGCTCAATCCCTTTTCGGGACTTCAGGTTCCGAAGAAGTCGAGGCGGCTGCCCTCGGTGCTGACCGTCGCGGAGGTCAACCGCCTGTTGCAGGCGCCGGCCAAAATGCCCGTGGAGGAAGCCGGCCCCGTGGGGAAGGCCGTGCGCGGCTGGTCGGAATACGCGCGCCGCCGCGATGCCGCGATGCTGGAGCTTCTCTACAGCACCGGCATGCGAATCAGCGAACTGGCCTCGCTGAACGATGCGGACGTGGATTTTCTTTCGGGCGTGGCCAAGGTCCGCGGCAAGGGGAAGAAGGAACGGCTTTGCCCTTTCGGGCGGCCGGCCCACCAGGCCTTGCGCGCCGCGATAGAACGGCGCGACCTGTGCTGGGCGGCGCTGGGGAAAAAAGGGATGCCGCCGGGACTGTTCCTGAACCGGAGCGGCGGGCGCCTGACGACCCGCTCCATGGAAAGGTTGATGAAGAAGTATCTCGCGTTCGCGGGGTTGAACGCGGACGTATCGCCGCACGCCCTGCGGCACAGCTTCGCGACGCACATGCTCGATGCCGGGGCGGACCTGCGGTGCGTGCAGGAACTGCTGGGCCACACGAGCCTGTCGACAACACAGATTTACACGCACGTGACCGTGGAGCGGCTGAAACAGGTGTACGAGCAGGCGCACCCGAGAGCGTGAAGGGGAAGTCCAAAGTCAAAAGTCCAATGTCCAACGTGAACGGACGGCCTTGGACTTTGGACTTTGGACCTTGGACTTTGGACTAAAGACTATGCTTTGGTTCTTCTACAACATTTTGTTCGCGATCGGCATGCTGGTAATGCTCCCTCGCGCGATTGTCCGCATGCGGCGGCGCGGCGGCTACGCCCGGAATTTCGGCCAGCGGTTTGCGCGGTACAGTCCCGAGACCCTCGCGCAGCTGGGAGAAGGTGGCCGGGTCTGGGTACACGCCGTGAGCGTGGGGGAGGTGTTTGTCGCCCTGCGATTCATGCAGGAATTCCGGGCGCGCCGGCCGGACGCGAAGTTCGTGCTTTCCACAACCACCTCGACGGGCCATGCGATTGCCGCGAAGGAAGTGGCGGCTCCCGACGTGCTGATCTATCTCCCCGTGGATTTCACGGGCGTCATGAAGAAGGCTCTTGCGATCATCCGTCCGAGCGCCCTCGTGCTGGTGGAATGCGAACTCTGGCCGAACCTGATCCGCCTGGCGAAACGCGGTGGGGTTCCGGTGATCCTGATTAACGGGCGCATCTCCGATCATTCCTACAGCGGCTACAGCAAGTTGCGCGTGTTCACACGCCCCCTGCTGGCGCAGGTGGACCTGCTTTGCGTGCAGAGCGAAGACGATCGCCGGAAACTGGCCGACCTCGGGGCCGACCCGGCGCGGCTGCACGTGGTCGGGAGCGCGAAGTACGACATGACGGCCGACAACGGCGACGGCGAAGAAAAGGCGCGCGCCGCGCTGCAGGCCGCCGGCATTGCGCGGGACCGATTGATCCTGCTGGGCGGCTCGACGTGGGCCGGCGAGGAAGAGGCCCTGCTCGATGTCTACAAGGAGCTGCGCGCGACGATCAAGGAACTCGTCCTCGTGCTGGTTCCCCGGCACGCGGAACGGCGGGATCAGGTTCTGGCCGCCATCGCTGACCGCGGGCTGAGCGTGGTGCGGCGCACGGAGGTGAAGGTCGGCGCGTCAGCCGCGCCGGACGTTCTGCTCGTTGACACGACGGGCGAGCTGCGAAGCTTCTACGCGTGCGCGGATGTCATCTTTGTTGGAAAGAGCCTGTGCGAGCACGGCGGGCAAAACATCATCGAGCCCGCGCTTTGCGGCAAGCCGATCCTTGTCGGTCCGAACATGGAGAACTTCGTGGTGGTGGCGCAGGATTTCCTGGCCGCGGGCGCGCTGGTCCAGGTCCGCGATGTCGCAGGGCTTCGGGATGCCGCGCGGGAGCTGCTGGCGGATCCGGCAAAGCGGGCATCGCTGGGGGAGAAGGCCCGGCTTCTTGTCAGGGAAAAGGCGGGGGCTGTCCGCAAGACGATCGACCTGATGTCCCCGATTCTCGGGTAACCGCCGGGCGTTCACGCTCCAGAGGCATGTTTGACAACTCCCTGTTGTGCCCGTAGTATGATCGGGCTTCAGATGATGTTGATAGGTAAGGGGTTAAAGTTCTCATGCCGACATACGAATACGAATGCCTCAAGTGCGGGCAGGTTTTTGACGTTTTTCAGAAGATCACGGACGAACCGCTGAAGCGTTGTCCGAAGTGCAAGGGCAAGATTCAGCGGCGAATTGGCGCGGGGGCGGGGATCATCTTCAAAGGGGCGGGTTTCTACGCAACGGATTATCGGAGCGACGGCTATAAGAAGGCCGCGAAAGCCGAGAAGCCGTCGTCGAAATAGGACTCATGAGCATGAAGGTCAAGTGCAGCCGTTGCGGGGCCATCAACGAGCTGAGTCGCATGTTCTGCACCCAGTGCGCCAGCAAACTGGACCTGACGCAACTGGTCGAAGCGGAGCGCAGCGGCGCCGCCCGTTTGTTCTCGGGCTTGTTCCGCCTCCTGCTGACCGTTCTTGTCCTGGGAACCGTGGGGCTTCTGCTCTGGCCCGTCGAGCCGACCGGAGCGGTGGGTTCGGCGGCCGATGCCCGCGCGATGGTCGAAAGTCTTCAGTATTTCCAGCAAGCCATTCACAGCCGGACTATTGTGGACCGGGTGGTTTCCGAGGCGCAGGTCAACGGATATCTCGCCGAGGTGTTGAGGCAGAACAGGAAGGCCCTTCGTTCGGAGGGCTTCCGTCTCGGAGTCCGCGAGATCAATCTCGTTTTCACGCGCGAGGATTTCACCGCACTTGTTCTCGCCAACTGGGGCCCGATTTCCCTATCGTATGAAATCAAGGGTGTTCCGTACCTGAAGAACAAGCGGTTCGAAGTGGTGGTTCAGAAGGTTCGGTGGGGCCATCTGCCCTTGCCGGACCCGGCGGCAGCCTGGGTGAGCAGCCGCGTGGCCGGCATGTTCCTGAGGATGGAAAAGGAACTCGCGATTTTGAACAGTCTCGGGCGTTGCGACTTGGGAAATGGCCGCGTCTACGTGGCAACACGCGGCTCTTGAACGTTCTGCGGCAAACTCAACCCATGAACAGGCGAGGACGGACCCATGAGAGATAAAGAGGAATTCTTCGGCATTCTCAGCGGCATCGATGGCTCTGAATTCTCGGAGTACGCGAAGCTCGTCGGCGACTTCGATTTTTCCCGGTACGTCCTCAAGATCAACCAGATTCCGCGCGAGACGGAGGGGCGGACCACCCTGATCCTGGTGCGCGTGCCGCAGATCATCGCGGGTTTTCCCCCGAACCTTTTCGGCACGCCCGTTCGCCGCACGGCGCTGGAGGACCTGCTGACCCGGAAGATCGCCGCGCGCATCGAGTTGTTGACGCGCTACGACGCCGAAGGCGTTTCGCGCCGCCGGATGTTCATCGCCTGCCCGGGCCAGAAGATTCTGCCGCGCTCGTCGCTCGTGGTGACGGAAGAATACATCGAGGCCCGCATTTACCTGGACCTTCCCGTCCGGCATGGCCGGATCGCGGGCGACGCGGCCAAGGAGGTGTTCTTTGAGGACCTCCCCAGCATCGTCAACGCGACGCTCGTGTACTGCAATCTCGACGGCGTTGAGGTCGGCGATTTCATCAGCCTGATGGAGGATGCCGACCAGGTCCGGCAGGTTCTGCCCACCCGGGGCTGGGTGGGTTTCGTGGCGGACGGCGCCATGCTGGCGCGCGCGGGCGGGTCAGACCTTCCGGATTACGACCAGATGGTTCCTCTTTCGGTCTCCGAGGATATGGCGGTCAATCTCGACGTGCCGAATGCCGGAACGGTTCGCGGTTTCGGCGTCCCCAACGGTGTCACCGTGGTTCTCGGCGAAGTGCATTCGGGGCGCGTGGACCTGATCCGGGCCTTGTCGACGGGCATTTACAACCATATTCCCGGCGATGGGCGCGAGATGGTGATCACGGTTCCGGACGCGGTCTATGTCGCGGCGGAGCCGGGCCGCAGTGTCCAGCGCGTGGACATCAGCGCGTTCTTCCCGCAGCAGATCGGGGCCAAGGATGTCCGGCAGTTCTCGAGCGGGCACGCGGGCTCCTGTGCCGCGCAGGCCGCCTCGGCGGTCGAGGCCCTCGAGGCCGGAGCCCGGGTTCTGATCATGGACGAGACGGATTCCGCTCCCGAGTTTCTCGCCTTTGACGCCCGCGTCGCGAGGCTGTTGCCCGGCGCGGAGAAGAGGGCAACGCCCCTGGCCATGAGGGCCCGGCAGATCGCCGATGAACTGGGCGTGTCCATCGTCGTGGGAGGCTCGGCCTCCGTCGCGGAGTTCATTCCGGTCGCGGATACAATTCTTCGCGTGGACGGGTTCAAAGTGTCCGATGTGACGAAGGAGGCCAAGGCGGTTTCCATCGCGACGCATCAGGGCAAGCCCCGGGAGTCGGACGTTTCCGGCATGGTGGAGAAGAACCGCTGGGTCGTGCCCAGCAGTATCGACCCCAGTTCGGGCCGGTTCGACGCGTGCGTGGACGCGAAGGACACTCACTCTCTGACGTTCGGACGGTCCACGATCAACCTGTCGGGAATCCGGCAGTTGGCGGACATCTACCAGACCCGGACGATCGGCCGCATCCTGTACTATGCCAAGCTGCGCTACATGGACGAGCCGCGTCCCATTCGGGAGATTCTCGATCTGATCGACCGGGACCTCAGCACGGAAGGCCTTGAGTCGCTCACGCGCGATCTGCGCGGCGACCTGGCCCGGCCCCGCCGCTACGAGATCGCGGCGGCCCTGAACCGGCTGGACAGCTTGCGCATCACCCGCGCGGCGGAAGGCTGAGAGCGGGGCGATGGAGTACCTGAGTGATGGAGTATTCAGGACGGCGCTCTTTTCTTTCTCCCGCAGCTCTCCAGTACTCCATCGCTCCAGCACTCCGTGCTTCATATGAAACTCGTCATTCAGCGTGTTCGGAACGCGTGCGTGACCATTGACGACCGTGAAGTGGCCGCCATGGGACCGGGCGCCGTCGTGCTTGTCGGCGTGGCCCGGGGCGACACCGACTTCGATGTGAAGTACCTCGCCCGGAAGACCTCCCAGCTTCGCATCTTCGACGACGAGGAAGGCCGGTTGAACCGGTCGATTGAAGCCGTCAAGGGAGCCTTCCTCGTGGTCAGCCAGTTCACGCTGTATGCCGATTGCTCGCGCGGAAACCGGCCCGGCTACACGGATGCCGCCGATCCGGACGAGGCGACCCGGCTCTACGAGGCTTTCGCCGCCGAGCTTCGCGTGCTTGGACACGAAGTGAAAACGGGCGTTTTCCGCGCGAACATGCAGGTTGGGCTGGTCAATGACGGCCCGGTAACGATCATCCTGGAAAGCCGGGGCCGGACAGCGCCGTAGAGGAATTCCGTTATGGCTCGCTTCGGATGTCATTTCATCGCCGCCGCGGTCGCTGTTCTGACCTGCATTTATTCCGCCGGAGCGGAGACGAATGCGTGGCGTTCGCCGGTTGCGATCGGCGCCTCGCATCGGTTTGCCGCCGCCGGGATGACCTCGCCCGAAAATGTCAGCCTGATTACCTCCGCCGAGGAAACCGCCGAGAAGGTCGAGAGTTTCGTGGGCCTCGCGATTCCGTTTGCGAAAGGCGAATCGATCCAAATGCTCGCGCACTGGGCAACGAACGATCCCGGTGGCCGCGTGATCCGGGCGCAGGGATGGGTGGACCGCGCGCTGTCGCAGAAGTTGATCATCGTCAACCCCGATCGCGCCGACCAGGAAGATATCCTGGAAGGACTTTGCTGGCTGCTGCTCAACCGGTACGTCATTCATCGGCAGGACTTCGACCAGAAGAGTTCCTCGCTGGGCGCGGTACCCGACTGGCTGTCGGTCGGCGTGGCGCAGAATCTCTACCTCGCGCTCAGGACCCGAAACAACCAGGTCGCCATCCGCCACTGGATAAGGAACGAGGCGCCTTCGTTCAGCCGGATCATGACGTTCGAATCCCTGCCCGAAGGGCGCTGGGCGGAGAAGGCGTACTGCGCCCTCGCGGCGGATTGGATGGCTTCGAAACCGGACCGGGCTTCCGCGTTCGAAAGTCTCTTCTCCCGACTGGCCCGGGGCGATCGGATTACGACGAACTTCATGGGGGTGTTGTTGACCGGCGTGGAGTCCGGGCGCGAATTGGAGAAGGGCTGGGATCTCTGGATCGCGGCGCAGACGCAGGTCCGGCAGTATTGGGGCGGCGTTTCCGCGGATCGATTGGCCGCGCTTCGGCAGCTCCTGGCAGCGGCGCCTGACGAGATGGG
>CALMZY010000038.1 GCA_937870865.1 uncultured Lentisphaerota bacterium
ACCGTCGCTCGACGGGCGCGAGGCGATTCTGAAGATTCATTCGCGGCGCGTGAAGCTTTTGCCGGGCGCGGATCTACGGCGGGTCGCGCGCGGCACGCCGGGTTTCTCCGGCGCGGATCTCTCCAACCTGATCAACGAGGCGGCTCTCCTGGCCGCGCGGCGGAATGCCGAGGCGGTTGAGATCAAGGACATGGAGGAGGCCCGGGACAAGGTGCGCTGGGGACGCGAGCGCAGGAGCCGCGTGATGGACGACAAGGAGAAACGTCTCACGGCGTATCACGAAGCCGGACACGCCATCGTGCTTCAGCTTGTGGAGGAGAGCGAGCCCCTGCACAAGGTGACGATCATTCCTCGCGGCGCGTCCCTGGGTTCGACTATGCAGTTGCCCGAGAAGGACCGGTACACGGAAAGCCGCAGGAAGCTGCTCAGCATGTTGACCGGGCTCATGGGCGGGCGCACGGCGGAGGAGCTGGTTTTCGGCGATATCACGACCGGGGCGCACAGCGATATCCGGCAGGCGTCGCATATCGCGCGCATGATGGTTTGCGAATGGGGCATGAGCCAGACGCTCGGCCCGCAGAGTTTCGGCGAGCGGGAAGAACTGCTGTTCCTCGGACGTGAGGTGTCGCGCAGCCAGTCGTTCAGCGAGGAGACGGCGCGGCGGATCGACGAGGAAGTCAGCCGCATCATCCGCGAGTGCCACGACAAGGCGCTCGATATCCTCAGGCAGCATCGCCAGAATCTGGATACCCTTGCCGGTCTTCTTCTGGAGCGGGAAACGCTGGATGGCCGGGACGTCGAGGAAATCGTGAAGCACGGGAGAATTCTCTCGGAGGTTGAACGCGCGGAAGCGGATGCCAGGGAGGCTGAAGGAAAGCCGGCGGCGGGCGACCCGCCAGTTTCCGAGTCGTCCGGCGCGCAGCCGGCGTAGTCCTTCATAATCCCGAGCCCGTTCTCCTGTTTCGCGTCACCGGACCCTTTCGATGAGCATGGAGCAGACAACACCTTTGTTCTGGCAGTGCCGTGACCGTCGTGTCGAGTTCGGAGAGCGGACACGGGTCATGGGGATCCTCAACGTGACGCCGGATTCGTTCTCCGATGGCGGCCGTTTTTTCGACTCCCGGCAGGCGATCGAGCACGGCCTGCAGATGGCGCGCGACGGCGCGGACATGATCGACGTCGGGGGGGAATCGAGCCGGCCGGGGGCTGAACCGGTTCCGGTCGAGGAGGAGTTGAAGCGGGTCGTTCCCGTGATCAAGGCCTTGAGCGGGGAGACGGACTGCCTGCTGTCTGTGGATACGCGGAAGGCCCGCGTGGCCGAGGCCTCGCTCGCCGCCGGGGCGCACCTCATCAACGACATCACCGCGATGACCCATGACCCGGCCATGCCGGCCGTGGCGCGGGACCAGGGCGCGGGCGTGATCCTGATGCACATGCGCGGCGATCCGAAGACCATGCAACTGGCCCCGGCGTACGGGGATGTGGTCGAAGAGGTGGCGGGCTATCTCGAACAGCGGATCCGGGATTTGGAGGGGGTGGGGCTGTCGAGGCACAGCCTGGCTGTGGATCCGGGGATCGGTTTTGGAAAGACCGTGGAGCACAATGTCAGCCTGATCGCGCGGGTGGATCGCCTTGCGCATCTCGGCCGGCCGGTGGTCATTGGCCTTTCCCGCAAGAGCTTCATCGGGACAATCACAGGCCGGGAGGTGCAGGACCGCCTGCCGGGCAGTCTGGCCGCGACGGCGTACGTCATTCAGCGGGGCGCGCACGTGATTCGCGTGCACGATGTAAAGGAGTCTTGCGATGTGGCTCGTCTCATGGATATCTTGAGGCGAGAGGAAGCGCGTGATGTCGATGTTTAGTCAAATCCATGTTCCGGGCCCGGCCGGCTTGCTCGAGATCCTCGTCCTGGCGGTTTTTTTCTACTACATCATCCTCTTCTTCCGCGGCACCCGAAGCGCGCAGGTCATGCTGGGGCTCACCTTCGTCCTGGTCACGCTCCTGGTTCTCACCCAGTTGTTCCACCTCGACGCCGTGAACTGGCTTCTCAAGCGCTTCTCGGTTTACCTGGCGATTGCGTTCGTGATCATCTTCCAGCCGGAAATCCGGCGGGCGCTGGCCGAACTCGGCAAACAGCACGTCTTCACAACAGCCCGCGAGCGTACGCTCGTGGACCAGATCGTGCAGGCGGTCAACCTGCTGGCCGAGCGAAAGATCGGGGCGCTTATTGCCGTGGAGCGCGAAATCGGCACGCGAACCACGCAGGAGACGGGCACGAAAATCGACAGCCTGGTCACGCCCGAACTGCTGGCGAGTATCTTCTATCCCCATACTCCTCTGCACGACGGCGGTTTGATCATCAAGGAGGACCGGATCGTCGCGGCGGGCTGCCTGTTCCCTCTCTCTCAGCGCCAGGAGTTGAGCAAAGCGCTGGGGACGCGGCACCGGGCGGCGATCGGCCTGACGGAGGAAACGGACGCGATCGCGGTCGTGGTTTCCGAGGAGACGGGGACGATTTCCGTGGCCTACAAGGGCCGGCTGAGCCAGGGGCTGGACGAAGACCGCCTGCGGCGCGTTTTGTCGGCCGTTCTGCTGAAAAGCCAGAAGGCCAAGAACCGCTGGACGCGGGCCCGGGAACAGATGGACTTGACGCCCGCGGGCGTCGCGAAGACGGACTCGATCATGGCGGAGGAGTTCGAGAACAATGGCAAGTAAGTTTGAAAGCCTGTCGCAATTTGTGCTGCACAACAAGGGGCTGAAACTCGCGGCCCTGGGCATCGCGTTTGTGACGTGGTACGCGATCCGGTCGATCATCAATTTTGAAACGGTGATTCCGGACATTCCGATCACCATCCAGGTTAATTCAGGCTGGGCGATCCTGGACAGGTCCGCCCAGACTGTGGACGTGCTGTTCCGCGGCTCGCAGGAGGACATCCGGTACCTGAACAGGGATCAGATCACCGTGGAAGCGGATATCCGCGGAAAGCCCTTTGCGGGCGCCCTGAACGTGAAGCTTCAGCCAAAGAACGTGCAGGCTCCCGGCGCTGTTCGCGCGGTCGTGATCTGGCCGGACGAGATAACCCTGAAACTGGACCAGGAAGGTGAAAAGCAGGTGCCTGTGAAGGCGAACCTGCAGGGCGCCGTCCCGGAGGGCTATGAAGTGGACAAGGTCGAATGCACGCCGGCGTCCGTCCTCCTGCAGGGACCGCGCCAGCGATTGGATGAGGTCTCCGCCGTTCGCACCGAGCCGATCGATCTCGAGGACCGGGTTCGTTCGTTCAAGAAACTCAAGATGCCTGTTGTGTTGCCGGGCGAGAACTGGGTCGGACGCATCAGCCCGAGCAATGTGGCGGTCGAAATCACGATCGTGGAGCGTTCGGCCACGCGGGAGTTCCGGGATGTGCCGGTTCGCGTGCTGGTTTCGCCGGGGGTGGGTGGGCCTAAACTGGAGATCTGGCCCGTGGCGGTGAATGTCGTGCTGAAGGGGTTTGCGAAACCCCTTGAAGACATGTCTCCCGGGGATGTCGAGGCGTCCGTCGACTGTTCGGCGTTGCAGGCGGGGGCTTCCTACGATCTGCCTGTGAGGGTCCACGCCTTGCCCGGCGTTTCCGCCATCAGCGTTGAGCCGCCAACCGTGAAAATCACTGCAGGAGATTTGTAGGATGAGATGGTTGTTCCTCGCCTTGTTGGCCGCCTGGGGCGCAGCGGTGGCGGTCGCTGCACAGCCGGCCGCGGCGCCGAAAAAGAATCTGCCGTTGAATCCGAAACCTGTTGTTGCCGCGAAGACCAATGCGGTTCGCGTTCCTGTTCGTACGGCAACTCCGGCGGTCACGAACGCAGCGGCCGGTGCCGGCGCGGAGAAGACGACGGGGCAGGACGAGATCGACAAGCAAATCGACAAGGCATTCTCGCGGATCCAAAGCGGCGGCATCCAGGAGGCCGTCGAAATGTTCCATGCCGTTCTCAAGAAGGACCCGGCCAACAAGCGGGCGCGTTTCGGTGTCGGCACGGCGTACATCCAACTTCAGAACTACAGGGAAGCCCTGGCCGTGCTGGAGCCGATGGCCGACGAGTTCCCTGAGGACTACTTCCTCAAGAATAATATCGCCTGGCTATACGCCACGGCCAAGGACGTCTCGATCCGGAGCGGGGCCAAGGCAGTCCGGTACGCGCAGGAGGCCCTCTTGACGGCTCCCAGGGATCAGCATGTGTGGAGCACTTTGTCGGAGGGCTACTACATTTCGGGCCAATACGACAAGGCCCTGCGGGCCGCCGAGGAGGCGTTGAAGTTGGGCATGGAGTCGGGCGCCGGAGCCGAGGGCGTCGAGGAATACAGGCGGCAGGTTGAAAAGAACAGAAGGGCGTCCCAGGCCATGTCCGTCCTGGAGTGATTGTTTCATGAACACTGCGCGTACCGCTTTTCTGCTCTTGCTCGTCCTGTGCGTTTCTGCCGTTGCACAAGGCCCGGAAACCAGCGCTGTCGTGAATCTGGGCGCGGTGCAGGTGGATGCTGGAACGAAGACGATGTCGGTTTCGGGCTGGGTCAACCAGGTTTGGGGCGCGATCGAGTTGCTGGCCTGCGGGCCCGGCGGGAAAACGCATGAGAGCGCGTTTGTCCTGCAGTGCAACCCGGCGGACATGCAGGCGGGGCTGCTCCTCCTGGGGCTCAAGCCGGGGACCCCGCCGACGGGGCTGGGGCAGGGCCAGCCGAAAGGAACGGAACTGGATATCTGGGTGGACTGGCTGGAGGGCTCAACGGCAAGGAGCCTTCGGGCGGAGAGCTTCGTGGTCAACGTGGAGAACGATCGCCAACCGTTGCCTGAGACGCCGTGGATTTTCACAGGCTCCGTGTTCGAAGAAGGCGAGTTCAAGGCCCTGGCCGAGGAAAGCCTGATCGTCACATATTGGGATCCGTGGGCGATCATCAATCTGCCGTTGCCCTGCGGATCGAACGACGAGATTCTGAGCGTCAACACCAACTGCATTCCTCCGCTGAAGACGCCGGTGACCTTTCGGATCCGGGCCCGATGAGGCCGACGCGGCTTGAATGTTGGTCCTCCATGAGGGATGATAAGACAACATCGCGAAGGAAATCACATGGAAGAAAAAGTAAAAGCCTTTATTGAGGAAGTCCGGCCGTACATTCAGTCGCACGGCGGCGACGTGGAATTTGTGAGCATGGAGGGGAATACCGTCCGGCTCAAGTTGTTGGGCGCCTGCCGGTCGTGTCCGGGCGCCGTCATGACCCTTCATCATGGCATCGAAGCACAGCTCCGGGAAACCGTCAGCCCGGATCTGGTGGTGGAACGGGTGCAGTAGCGGGCGCCGTGGGGAATTTCCCGCGAAGCGCGTCTTGAACGATGTTCAAGGTGTCTCTCGGGAAGTCGTTCTTGGCCATCCATTGCAGGAAGCTGGGTTCGAGCCTGGCGATGTCGCGCAGCTTCTGTCCCTGTTTTTTTCCGAAGTTGATGACGGCTTCGCCGCCGACCCATTTGAACTTGCCCGTCTTGTCCACCCAAGAGGGGTCCCGCGGATTGCAGAACGAGTCCAACTGGTCCATGTCCCGCGGCAGATCGGGATACTTGCTGAGCTGGCCCTCGATCACCTTGAGCGTTGCCTGAACGTCCCCCATGGCGTCATGGGAACTCAGGTGCATTTCACCGCAGTAGTACGCCAGCGCGGCCGTGAGGTCCCGGGGCACCTTCTTGTGGAAGATCCGCTGGGCGTCCAGAATCCGCCGGCTCTCGGTCTCGAAGGGAACGCCGGCCCGGATGAATTCCTCGCAGAGCAGGGGAATGTCGAAGTTGCTGATGTTGTATCCCGCCAGGTCGCAGTTGTTCAGCGCGTCGGCCACCTTCGGGGCAATCTGCTTGAAGGTCGGGGCATCCTTCACGTCCGCGTCCGTGATCCCATGGACCGCCGTGGAGTCCGCCGGAATCGGCATCTCGGGATTCACGCGGAATGAATGCTGTTCCGTTCTTCCGTTCGGCAGGAGCTTGAGAATCGCCAGGTCGATGATGCGGTCGAACTTCCTGTTCGTGCCGGTGGATTCGATGTCGAAAACAGCGAGCGGTCGGTCGAGTTTCAGATCAATCATGGAAGTTGTTACCTGAACGCAGTATCCCCGGAAAAGAGGTCGCATGGCAAGTCTGCGGCGCAAGGAGCTTCGATGGCACCAAGCAAGGGTGTTGCATGCGATTCTTTCCTCGTTATAATTATCGATCTGTCAGTGTGTTGCGGATGAAGAAATCGTTACACGCCGGAATGGCTTTTGCGGTGCTGTGCGTCGTCCTGCTCGGCGCATGCCGCTGTATGGCGGATGACGACGCGCAGGCGGTCGTTGTTGTCGCCAATCAGAATGTTCCCGAGTCGGCGGAGCTGGCGAGGGTGTACATGGCGGCCCGCGGAATCCCTGCATCGCACCTTTGTCTCGTTGACCTGCCCACGGGGGGGACGATGGCGAGGGACATCTATGAGCGCCACCTGCGTGATCCCCTGCTGGCCTTTCTCCGGGAGCAGAAACTGATCGACCAGGTCCGCCGCAACCCGGCCTCGATACGGCCGAACGAGACGGAGTGGGAAACGATTTCGTCAAGAATCCGTTACGTGGTGTGCCTGTACGGCGTGCCCTGGCGAATTGCGGACACGCGTCTGCGCATCGTCGCCGCGCTATCGAGCCGCTTGAACGGAGCGATGGAACGCAATGATGCCGCGGTGGATTCCGAACTGGCGCTTCTACTGGTCCCTGGGTATGACATCAAGGCCGGCCATCCGAATCCTCTCTTCAACCAGATCGATTTCATCGAGTTGAGCCGGCTGGCGCGGATGATCCTCATCGCGGCGCGCCTGGACGGACCCGACCCGGAAACGGTCCGGCGCATGATTCGCGATTCCCTTGAAGCAGAGCGCTACGGCCTCCAGGGACGCGCGTATTTCGACAGCCGGGGGATCAAGGAAACGGGCTATGCCGAGGGGGATTACTGGATCCGCGAGGCATGCGAGCGGTTCCTTCGCGAGGGGTACGACTGCGTGCTGGACAGCACGGATGGCCTTTGGGGCGACTCCTATCCGATGGAAGACGCGGCGATCTACATGGGCTGGTACTTCGACCGCGCCGTCGGCCCGTTCGCGCGTCCCGATTTCAAATTCGCCCGCGGGGCCATCGCCTACCACATCCATTCCGGCAGTGCGGCGGACGTCCGATCGACCGACGATTTCTGGGTCGGGCCGCTGTTGGCGCGGGGCGCCGCGGCGACGATGGGGGCCGTCGCGGAGCCGTATCTCTCGTTCACGCCGCAGCTGCACCTGTTCGCGGAGCGGCTTTGCCTCGGCCATACTTTCGGCGCGAGCGCCTGCATGTCCCTCCCGGTGCTCTCCTGGCAGATCACGGTCCTGGGCGATCCCCTTTACCGGCCTTTTCGTTACTCGCTGGACGAGCAGATCAGTCATCTGGAACGCGACGGCCGCGCGGAATTGGATTGGGCGTATCTGCGCAAGATCAACCTGCTTGTGCGCGATGGCCGTTTCAACGTCGCGCTCGACTACTGCCGCCAGAAGCTCAAGGTGCGCGAGAGCCCCGTGTTGCGTGAGAAGCTGGGCGACCTGTACGCAAAGAACGAACTCTACGCGGAGGCCGGTGAGCAGTACCAAGTGGCCATCGATGCCGCAAGAACGGCGGAGACCGCGATCCGGGTTGGCGCGCGCTGGATACTGATTCTCCGGCTGACGGGGGAGAAGGAGAAGGCCGATCGCGTGGAAGCCGGGCTGCGCGAGCGATGGAAAGGCCGCGTTGTCCTGTCCTGGCTCGATACGGCCAAACCCTGATGTTCATCGATACACACGTTCATTTCGATTCGTTCCGGGATCGCGCGGGAATCTCCGGGGTTGTGTCGCGCGCCGAGGCGGTGGGAGTTGAGAAGATGATTGCCGTCGGTGGAAACCCGGACGCGAATGCCTTTGCCGTCTCCGCCGCGGCCGATTTCCCCGGTCGCATTTATGCCGCGATCGGCTTGGACCGGGATCAGGCCTCAACGGACTGGAGTCTGGAGCCGTGCCTTCGGGAGATGGAACGGACACGCGTGGTGGCGGTTGGCGAAATCGGGCTCGACTACCATTATCATCCCGATACGGCGGACAGGCAGAAACAGTTGTTTGGCCCGATGCTTGAACTGGCTTCGCAGCGCGGGCTCCCGGTGATTGTTCACAGCCGCGAGGCCGACGAGGACACCGAAGGACGGCTTCGGGAACATGTCCGAACGTGGCGCGGGGATTCCGGGCGGGTGGGCGTATTGCACTGCTTCACGGGCACGAGTGAATTCGCGAAGCGGATGCTGGATCTGGGGCTCATGATCAGTTTCAGCGGGATTGTTACGTTCAGAAACGCCGACAGCCTGCGGGATGTCGCGCGCGAAGTGCCGGGCGACCGGCTTCTGATCGAGACGGACACGCCCTTTCTGACGCCGGTTCCGCATCGCGGGAAGCCCAATGAACCCGCCCTCGTTGTCCACGTGGCAGAAGTCCTGGCGAAGATTCGAAATGACACCGTGGAGCATATTGCGCATAGTACGGCACGTAACGCGGAAGCGCTTTTCTTCCCCAACAGGAAGCAGGACCATGAAAGAAGGTAAGACTCGTCACGCAGTCGGCGTCGATTTCGGCGGCACATTCATCAAAATGGCCCTCGTCAACGAAAAGGGCGAGGTGCAGTCGCGCGCGAAAATCCCCACGAAGGACGCGGCCGGAGTGGAAGGATGGATGGACGCGGTGGCGAAGGGCATGGCCCAGTTGAAGGAGAAGAAGTCCGGCGATGTGGGTGAGTTGGCGGGCATCGGGGTGGGGGTTCCGGGGTTTGTGGATTACGAGCGCGGGTTCATCCACGACCTGACCAATGTGCCGGGATGGACAGGCGTTCACCTGGCCGCCGAGATTGAGAAGCGCTTCAACGTGCATGCGCGGATCGACAACGATGTGAACGCCATGGCCCTCGGCGAATGTACCTTCGGCGCCGGGCGCGCTTATCAGCATGCGGTGTTCGTGACGCTGGGGACGGGAGTGGGCGGCGGACTGCTGATGAACAACGTGCTGTATCGCGGCGCGTATTCCATGGCAGGGGAAATCGGGCATCTGTCGATCGACATGAATGGCGTGAAGTCGCCCCAGGGCCGCGGCGGGCTCGAGCAGTATGTCGGAAATCGCCGGATCGCGGAGCGGGCCGTGAAACAGCTGGAGCAGGGAAAGCCGTCCATCCTTCGAGACATGGTCAAGGGCGACTGGTCCGCGATCACGCCGGAAGTGATCGGCCAGGCCGCAAACAAGGGGGACAAGCTGGCCCTGGAAGTGTATGACTTCGTCGCGGATTGTCTGGCCGCGGCATTTGCCTCCGTGACCTACCTGATTCAGCCCCAGGCGTTCATCGTGGGCGGTGGTGTGGCGCAGAGCGGAGATATTCTTTTTGATCCGTTGAGGAAGCATCTTGGCGAGCGCTTGAGCCCGTTCTTCGCGGAGCGGATCGAGGTAAAGACGGCGGAGCTGGGGAATGACGCCGGGGTGATTGGGGCGGCCACGCTGGTGATGCTGGAATAGTCTGGGGGTCTCCGGTGAAGAAGATCGGGCTGGCGCTGGGCAGCGGAGGTGCGCGCGGGTGGGCGCACATCGGCGTCCTTGACGCCCTGGAGGAAGCCGGCATCCCTGTTCACGCGGTTGCGGGCACGAGCATGGGCGCCCTCGTGGGCGGTGCCTTTGCCTCCGGGTACATCGGGCCGCTGAAAGAGGCGGCCCTGGGCCTCGACTGGAAGCAGGCCATTTACTACTTCCTTGAAGTCACCTTTCCCCGTTCAGGTCTCATCGACGGCACAAAGATCGCGGGGTTCGTCCGCCGGCATGTGCGCAAAACGGACGTTGAATCCCTTCCCCTTCCGTTCGCTACGGTGGCGACGGACGTCCTGACAGGGCGGAAGGTCGTGATCGACGAAGGGGACATGATCGATGCGATTCGCGCGAGCATTTCGATCCCCGGCATTCTGACGCCCGTGCTCCGCGACGGCGTGACCCTCGTGGATGGCGGCCTGGTTGATCCCGTGCCCGTCGACGTGGCCCGCCGGCTGGGCGCGCAAGCCGTGATCGCCGTGGACCTGAATTACGGCGCGGTGGGAGACAAGGTGCGTCCTCGCTCTCGGCGCCCGGGACGGGCGCTGCCCGGAAGAAAGAAAGCGAGCCGGCTGCCCCTGAACAAGTGGCAGGGCCTGATGCGGAACGTCGGCGCGCGGCTGGAACAGTTCGATGTTTCCGTGCTGACGCCGGCCCGCCGCTGGATGACCCGTGACGAGCGGCCGACCGTATTCGACGTGCTGGGGAATTCCATCCGCATCATGGAGACGCAGATCACGGACGTGCGGCTCAAACTGGATCCGCCGGATGTCTTGATTCGTCCCGAGGTTGGCCATCTGAGCTTCATGGAATTTCATTGCGCGGAGGAGATCATCCGCGCGGGCTATGAGGCGACGCGGGCGAAGATCGGCGAGATACGCGCACTCACGCGCGCGCGCTGATGCCGAGGCGGGTGCTGGCCTGCCCGGCGTCCATGCCCGCAAGCAGGATCCTCTTGTTCCGGCCGGTTTCCCCCGAGAGAAGGCGGACGCTGCGGGGCGGGATATCCAGCGATTCGGCGAGGAAACGGACGAGCGCTTCGTTGGCCTTGCCTTCCACGGGCGGAGCCTGAAGCCGGATTTTCAACGCGTCGCCCAGAATTCCCTGAACCTGGTTTTTCGACGCGCGCGGGACGACCCGCCCGCTGATGACGCCTCCGGCGGCTGTCGGCTGGAGATCCGAAGCGCGTCGTGGAGGGCAAGAGGG
>CALMZY010000039.1 GCA_937870865.1 uncultured Lentisphaerota bacterium
GCTGTTAAGCGAGGGTTCTGCCGTCACCGTCATCGACCGCGCGTTGACGGACGATCTTCGCGCGCAGGCGCGTGGATTGGAGGAGAAGGGCGCCAAGGTGCTTCTGCGGGAAGCCGGGATTCCGGCGACGCCGTTCGATTTATGCGTGGTCAGTCCCGGCGTTCCGGTCACCTCTCCGTGGATCGTCGAGATGACGCGAAGAGGCGTGAAGGTGATCCCCGAGCTTGAACTCGGCTGGAGCCGGCGGCGCGGGCGCGCGGTGGCGGTCACCGGATCCAACGGAAAAAGCACGGCCGTGAAGCTATTTTCGGAGGCCCTTCGCCATGCGGGACAATCTGCCGTCCCCGCCGGCAACTACGGGCCGGCGGTCTCCAAGGTCGTTCTCGAACAACCGGGCCCGGCGTGGCTGGTGCTGGAGGTGAGTACGTTCCAGATGGAAACCGCGACGGCGTTCCGGCCGGACGTCGGCATTCTTCTCAATATCCATCCCAACCACATGGACCGGCACGGCAACATGGCGACCTACACGGCGCTGAAGGCCCGCCTGTTCGCGAACACCGTTGGAGAGGACGCCTGCATCGTTCACGAACCTCTGCTGGGAGAGGTCCGGCGTCTGTCGAAAGGGCGCGGGCGCTGGATCTCGTTCGGCGCCGGCGGCGGTTCGGACTACCGCTATGAAAAGGGAAAGGTGTTCCGGGGGAAACAGGAAAAGGCGGACTTTTCCGGAACCCATTTCGGGAACGACATTCTGGGATTGGCCGCCGCGGCTGTCGTGGCCGGAGTCGAGGCTTGCGGGATGGATCCGGAATGCGTGGTGCGTGCCGCGAAAACCTTCGTTCCGCTGCCGCACCGGATGCAACGCGTGCGCGAGATCGGCGGCGTTGTTTTCATCAACGATTCCAAGGCCACGAACCTGGCCGCCATGGCCGCCGCTCTGCGAATGTTGCCCGGAAAAGCACTCCTCATCGCCGGCGGTCTCGTCAAGGAAAAAGATTTCAGTTTTGTGAAAGAATTGCTGGCGCAGAAAGTCGTCGGGGTTTACCTTATCGGCCAAGCGTTAGAGGAAATGGCCTCAGCTTGGTCCGATATCGTTCCCTGTTATCGATGCGGCACGATCGAAAAGGCGGTCGCAAAAGCGTGGAACGATGCGCGTGCCGGCGAAACGGTCCTGTTATCCCCAGCCACCGCGAGTTTCGATCAGTTTCGGAACTTTGAGGAGCGAGGGGATGTGTTCGCAAGGCTCGTTCAAGACCTGGCTGAGGAGGAAGCAAAATGAACGATCGATTCTCGTGGACGCAACTGGCTGAGCCAGCTTCTGAAAGGAGATATTTCATAATGAGAACGCCGGTCCTTGTTGCCGTTGTTGTTGCCGTGCATGCTGTCGCCATTGGGTCTGTCATGTTCATCCAGGGATGCGGCACCAAGAAACCCGTGATGGTTGAGCCTCCGCCGGCGCCTGTCATGCCTCCGAAGCAGGAGACGCAGAAAGCCCCCGAGTTCAAGCCCGTCTTCCATCCGCCCGTTGCGGTTGAACCGGCTCCGGCGATGGAAGTGCCGAGCGAGGCGAAGACCTACGTGGTGCAGAACGGGGATTCCCTTTCCAAGATTGCCAGCCGTTGCGGAGTGAGCAGCCGGGAAATTTCAGCGCTGAACAACATCAAGGACCCGAACAAGATTCGCGTCGGGCAGAAGCTGGTCCTTCCGGATTACGCCACAGGGAAGAGCGCGGTCTCCGCGCCGTCCAAGCCCAAGGCCAAGGCGAAGCAGAAGGCCTCGGCCCCGGCCAAAGCGGAATCGGTTTCCGCGGTCGGCGGTTCAACGTATGTGGTTCAGTCCGGCGACAGCCTGTCGAAGATTGCTTCGAAGCAAGGTGTGAAGATATCCTCCTTGCGGGCCGCGAACCCCAAGATCAAGGGCGACAAGATTCTTGTCGGACAGAAGCTGGTGATCCCCGGCGCTGCGGCGGCTGTCCCGTCAGCCCCGGCCGCCCCGGCTGTGGAGCCCGCCGCCCCGGTGCCGGTCCCGGCGGCCGAACCGATGCCGCCGATGCAGGACCCGATCACGCCGTCCAGTATTCAGCCGGCTCCTGCGATTCCCTCGCCGGCGCCCTCGATGCCCGCGGTGGAGGCGTCCGCCCCGGCCCCGGTCTCGCAGGGTCAGCCGCTGGACTACACGGTGCAGGATGGCGATACGCTGGACTCGATTGCGAAGTTATTCATTGTTCGCAAGGAAGACATCATGGCACTGAATGGCGTGTCGGACTCCACGGCTCTCAAGCCGGGCATGAAGCTCAAGATTCCGTCGACGCTGTAAGCGCTGGTTTGCAGTTTCTTGTCAGGCCCCGAGCAGTCGGGGCCTGATTTGTCTGGATGGGCAATGTGGAAGACCGCAAGCATCCTGGTGACGATCGTCCTCGTCCTGATCACCCTGGGCGTGGTCATGCTGGCGAGCACCAGCAGCATTCAGGGCGATCAGCTGTTCAAGGATCCCAACTACTTCCTTAAGCGCCAGCTTCTGTGGCTTGTTGTGGGGTTCCTGGCCGCCTTCCTGACCTCCAATATCGATTACCATTACTGGAAGCCGCTGGCTCTTCCGCTCGCTCTCTTCTCCGTGATACTCCTGGTAATGGTGTTGATTCCCGGTGTCGGGCTCAACATCAAGGGCAGCAGTCGATGGCTGCGTTTCGGCTCCGCGAACTTCCAGCCGTCGGAACTGGCGAAACTCGCGACCGTCATCTTCCTTGCGTGGTGGATGTCGCGCGTGCAGCGGCATGCGCTGGAGTTGGTGCGGGGTCTGGTGATTCCCCTGGGCGGCCTGGGGTTGATCCTGGGGTTGATCTTCATCGAGCCGGATTTCGGCACCACGATGTTGATCGGCGTGGTCGGCATGACGCTCATGTTTGTCGGGGGGAGCCGCATCAGCTACCTGGTCGTGGCCGCCGCGGCCGGGCTGTGCGGATTTACGCTGGCGATCATGCAGGACGCGGAACGCATGCGGCGCGTCACGGCCTTCCTGAATCCCGAGAAGTACGCGAAGGACGAGGCTTTTCAGCTCCTCAATGCCATCTACGCCTTCGTCGTCGGCGGGGGCGGGGGAGTGGGGCTCGGACAGAGCCTCCAGAAACATTTCTACCTGCCGGAGGCGCACACCGACTTCATTTTCGCGATTCTCGGCGAGGAATTGGGCCTGACGGCCTCCCTTTCAGTCGTCGTTCTTTTCATCGGCCTGTTCATCTGCGGCACGCGCATCAGCTTCCGGGCACAGGACCAGTTCGGGAAACTGCTGGGGTTCGGGTTGACGATGATGATCGTCGTTCAGGCCGCCATCAACATCGGCGTGGTCACCGGCAGTCTGCCCACGAAGGGGTTGCCGCTTCCGTTCATCAGTTTTGGCGGATCCAGCCTGATGGTGTCCCTTGCCATGATCGGCGTGCTCATCAACATCGCGCGCCAGTCGGGCGATGAAACGGAGACGGATGAAAGCCGGTGCATCAAGGATGCGGCGCACAGGATTTAGTTCCAGATTCCAGGTTTCAAGTTCCAAGGGTCAAGTTTCCAGGGTCAAGCAGTCGGTATTGTCTTTTTGCGGCTCCTCCTTTATCTTCTCCCTTCTCTGTAACCCAGGAGATGACCATGAAGTTCAAAGATTACATTGTCAAAGATCTGAAACTCGCGGATTTTGGCCGCAAGGAAATCCAACTCGCCGAACACGAAATGCCCGGCCTCATGGCGATCCGCGAGCAGTACCGCAAGGCCCAGCCTCTCAAGGGGGCCCGGATTACCGGTTCGCTTCACATGACCATCCAGACCGCGGTCCTCATCGAGACGCTCCAGGCGCTTGGCGCGAAGGTCCGCTGGGCAAGCTGCAACATCTTCTCCACGCAGGATCATGCCGCGGCCGCGATCGCCGCCGCCGGCACTCCCGTCTTCGCCGTCAAGGGCGAGTCGCTCGTCGACTACTGGGAATACACGGACCGCATCCTCGACTGGGGCAAGGGCACGGGCCCGAACATGATCCTCGACGACGGCGGCGACGCCACCTTGTTCGTGCACCTCGGTTGCAAGGCCGAGAAGGATCCTTCGATCCTCAACCGCAAGCCCGGCAGCTACGAGGAGAAGGTTCTGCTCGCGCAGTTGAAGAAGGCGTTGAAGCGCGACCCGCATCGGTTCAGCCGCATCGCGAAGCACATCCGCGGCGTCAGTGAAGAAACGACCACCGGCGTGCACCGCCTGTACAAGATGCAGGAGAAGGGCGAGTTGCTCTTCCCCGCGTTCAACGTCAACGACTCCGTCACGAAGTCGAAGTTCGACAATATCTACGGCTGCCGCCACTCGCTCGTGGACGGCATCATGCGCGCGACGGATGTCATGATCTCCGGCAAGGTCGCGGTCGTCGCCGGTTTCGGCGATGTGGGCAAGGGGAGCGCCCAGTCGCTCCGTGGCCAGTGCGCCCGCGTCATTATCACCGAGATCGATCCGATCTGTGCGTTGCAGGCGGCGATGGAAGGTTACGAGGTGATGACGATGGATGAAGCCTGCAGGATAGGCGACATTTTCGTCACGACAACCGGCTGCTGCGATGTCATCACCGAGAAGCACATGCTTCAGATGAAGGACCTTGCGATCGTCTG
>CALMZY010000040.1 GCA_937870865.1 uncultured Lentisphaerota bacterium
ATCGGCGAGCGGCCGCTCATCGAGCTGATCCCGCTCCAGCGCGACAAGGAAGACGAGATCATCACGCAGTACGAGATGAAGCCCATCGGCGCCATCGGCCTGCTCAAGATGGACTTCCTGGGGCTGAAGACCCTGACGCAGATCCAGGAGGCCGTCAGCCTGGTCAAGAGGACCAAGGGCGTTGACCTGGACATGAACAAGATTCCCATGGACGATCCCGAGACCTTTGCCCTGCTCAACCGGGCGGACACCGTCGGCGTGTTCCAGGTGGAAAGCAAGGGCATGCGCGATCTCCTCCGGAGGATCGGCCTGACGCGCATCGAGGACCTGATCGCGATGATCGCGCTGTTCCGCCCGGGGCCGATGAACATGCTGGACGACTACGTCAATCGCAAGAACGGCCGCGTGAAACTTGCGTACGACCACCCGCTTCTCGAGCCGATCCTGAAGGAGACCTACGGAGTCATGCTCTACCAGGAGCAGGTCCAGCAGACGGCGAACGTGCTGGCGGGCTTCACGCTCGGCCAGGGCGACATCCTCCGGCGCGCGATGGGCAAGAAGGATGAAAAGGAAATGGCCTCCATGCGCGAGAAGTTCGTGCAGGGCTGCGCCAGGACGAACAAAATCCCCGCGAAGAAGGCCGAGGAAATCTTCGCGAACATCGAGCGCTTCGCCGGATACGGCTTCAACAAGTCCCACAGTGCGGCCTACGCGATCGTCTCCTTCCAGACCGCCTACCTGAAGGCGCACTACCCCGTGGAGTTCATGGCCGCCCTGCTCTCCAGCGAAATCGGGAACACGGACAAGCTCCCCGTGCTCGTCGCCGAGGCGCAGGAGATGAACATCGACGTCCTGCCGCCGAACGTGAACGACAGCGACGTCCGGTTCAAACCGATCGGGGACAAGATCCGCTACGGCCTCGCCGCCGTGAAGAACGTCGGGTTCGCGGCGATGGAGGCGCTGATCGCCGATCGCGCAAAGAACGGCCCGTACAAGGGGCTCCTCGATTTCTGTTCGCGCCTCGACCCGTCGATCGTCAACAAGCGCACGCTGGAAAATCTCATCAAGTGCGGGGCGTTCGACTTCACGGGCCTGTGGCGCAGCCGCCTCATGAACGGGGTCGACCACGCCATGGCCCGCGCGGCGTCCGAACATCGGGACCGTGTCGCCGGGCAGGCCTCCCTGTTCGACATGCTCGGCACCCAGGCCACCCTGTCCGACGAGGAACTTCCGCCCTGCGAGAAATGGTCGGAAAGCGAAATGCTGTCCGCCGAGCGCGAGTTGCTGGGGTTCTACATCTCCGGCCATCCCCTCTCCCATTTCGAGTGGGCGCTGAAGAAGTACAGCCTCGTCGACACGACGAAGCTTCACGACATGGAGTCCGGCACCGTGACGCGAATCGGCGGCCTCGTGTCACAGTATCAGAAGCGCTTCACAAAGAAGGACCAGAAGCCGATGGCCGTGTTCCGGCTCGAGTATCTCGACGGCGCGATCGATGTGGTGGTCTTTCCCAGCACGTTCGAGGACTTCGGCGTGTACCTCCAGGACGAGGCTCCCGTCATGGTCTGCGGCGAACTGGCGAAGGAACAGGACCAGCTCCGAATCAAGGCCGCGGAGATCTATCCGCTGAAGGACGTGCACAAGTACTTCACGGATCGCGTCAGCATTCACATCCCCGCCTCGGAGCTCGAGGAATCCAAGCTCTGGACGATCAAGGAGATTCTCGGCCGCTACCCCGGCGATACGCCGGTCACGCTCTGCCTGCAATTCCCCACCGGCGAGAAGGTGTTCGTGGAAACGCACACCGCGTTCAAGGTCGCCGCGACCGCCGAACTCGTGCGGGACGTCGAACACGCGCTGGGCGAGGAGAGCGTCTACGTGCAGGTCAATTCGAAGCCCTGCCGGAGAAACGGCAACGGGCGGAAACCGTGGGAGACGAGGGCGGACTAGGAGTCCAAAGTCTAAAGTCCAAGGTCCAAAGTCAGAATCCGACCACTTTGGACTTTAGACCTTGGACTTTGGACTCTTTACAGCAGCCCCTGCAGCACCTTCAGAGCCTTCCCGCAATCGTCGGCGCGCACGATAACGAGCCCCTTGTCCACGCTCGGCCCGCCCGCGCAGTAGGCGTACTCGAGGTTAACCCCGGCGCCGCCGAGCGCGCCTGCCACGCGGCCCAGACTGCCGGGCTGGTTGGAGAGTTCCAGCAGGATCACGTCCCGCTCCATGATCAGTTCCTCGGCCGCGCGCAGTACCTTCACCGCCTCCGCGTGCTTGTCCACCACCATGCGGACATAGCCGTGACCCAGGCCTTCAGCCAGCGTCAACGCGTAGATGTTGATGCCGTGTTCGCCCAGCAGGTTCGTGACCGCCGCGAGCGTGCCGGGCTCGTCTTCGACGAAGACAGAGAGTTGTTTTCCGACTTTGGCGCTGTGTAGAACTTTTTCGCTCATATGGTTCCTTGACGCTGGACGCTTGGCTTCGCAAGCCAAGCGTCACGTGTCGAGCCTCAGAATTTCAGCTTCGCCTCTCCCAATCTCCGCTCCAATTCCGCGAGCACGCGGTCGTCATCCGCGTCGCTCTTCGACTCGAACGTCGCGGAGAAACGGAGAAACGAGCCGACGTCGTCCCACGGCACGGTCGAGATGGAATGCTCGCGGATGAGGTGCTGGGACGCATCTTCCGCCGTCGCGAATTTCACGGCACCCGCGCCCTTCGGCGCCGGGACATACAGGTAGAACGTGCCACCCGGCATCGCGGCGTCGAATCCGCACTTTCTGAGCACGGCCACAAGCTTCTTCAGGCGGCGCTCGTAATGGTTCTTGATCGCATCGGACAGCGGCTTGTCCGCGATGCCCGCGCACGCGGCAAGCTGGATCGCCTTGAACTGGCCCGAATCCGTGTTGTCCTTGACCTCGGCGAACGCCTTCACCGCCTTCGCGTTGCCGGCGACGAACCCCCGCCGCCAGCCGGTCATATTGTAGCTCTTGCTCATCGAGTGAAGCTCGACGGCGACGTCCTTGCCGCCGGGCCGCCCGAGGATCGACAGCCGCTCGCGGCCGTAGAT
>CALMZY010000041.1 GCA_937870865.1 uncultured Lentisphaerota bacterium
ACGGCCACGCCCTTCTCGCGGTTGAATGCGATCGTGTTCCCGGCCCCAACTTCCATCCCGCCCACGAAGTTGTTGGACGCGCCGGTACCCAGCCAGATTCCACAAACTCCATTCGGCACGGCATTCGTCGCCATGACACCCGTCCCGATATGATTGCCCTTGATCCGGATTTCCTGCGCGCCGGCGTCATTGATGGTGATGCCGTGGCCGCTGTTGCCGGAGATCACGTTGCGCCACCCCGCGCCCGCCCCGCCGATCCAGTTGGATACCGCCGGGCCGGCGATGTACACGCCGCTGCCCGAATTGGCCACCGCGCGCGCGCCTGACGCGTCCGTGCCGATGTAGTTGCCCTCAACCCGCACTTCGCGGCTGCTGGCGGACAGACGGATCCCGTCGTTCCAGTTTCCGGAAATAACGTTTCCGCACCCTGCGACAGTGCTTCCCACGAAAACGTGATGGGCCGCCCCATCCACATGAATCCCGTACGACCGATTCCCGAGCCCGTTGGCGCCCGTCGAGTCCGTGCCGATATAGTTCCCGTAGATCACCGTGTTCGTCGCGTTGGTTCCACTGACCCAGATACCCACGCTGCAGCCGGCGATGACGTTCCGGCGCGCGGCGTTCGTACCGCCGACGCGGCAACCCGGAGAGGAGATGCGGATTCCTGAACTAACGTTGGTAATGACGTACGATCCCGTCACGTCCGTGCCGATGTAGTTGCCCTCGATGATGTGGCCACCGCCCTCCGGATCCGTGTCGATCGCATAAGCGCCGTTTCCGGAAATGACATTCCTCGACGCCGCGTTCGTCCCCCCGACCTGCGTGTTCCGCGAGGAACTCAGGTCTATACCCCATTGCCTGTTCGACACTGCCGCCGTGCCAGAGACGTCCACGCCGATCCCGTTGCCCTGAATCACGTTGCGCACGGCGTACAAACCATAAACACGTATCCCGGTTGCGTTGCCGCCGATCAGATTGCCGGCGCCCGACACAGTACCGCCGATTGTATTGCTGGGCGCGTTGGCAATCTCCACGCCGCTTCCCGTGTTGCCCAGAGCCCCGGTGCCTGTGGAGTCCACGCCAATATCGTTGCCCAGCACGCTGTTGCGGAATGCGTTTGTTCCGGAGATACTCACTCCATTCGCCCCATTCCCCGAAATCAGGTTGGCGGCCGCGGCGCTTGTACCGCCCACCGTGTTGGACGGGGATAAGATCTGGATGCCGTCCTGCGTGTTGGGAACCTTCGCCGTGCCCGAGGCGTCCGTACCGATGTAGTTGCCCTGGATCACGTTCGCCGTCGTGCCGGTGTCCTCGATGTAAATTCCGTAGTTGTTTCCGGAAATCAGGTTTCTTGAACCCGCGGCGGTCCCCCCGACAAAGTTGCGCGAAGCATTCTCGCCGATATAGACGCCTGTCACGTTGCCGGCCGCAGCCGTCCCGGACGCATCCGTGCCGATGTAGTTGCCGAGAACCTTGTTGTTCGTGGAACCGGGATACCAGATCTGGATGCCGAACTGCTGATTGGCCGAAATTACGTTCCGGTTCGTCGGGTGCGTCCCCCCGATGGTGTTGTTCGCCGACGCCGAGATATTGATGCCATGCATCGTGTTGGACATGATATGACAGCCGGCCACGGTGATGCCCCCGCCCGCTCCGACACCGATTCGAAACTTCGTGATCATCAGGCCCCGGACAACATTCCCCTGACCCCACACCATCAGCCCATCGCTCCCGGCTGGAGTGCCGGTCCCGCAGAGATGAACGATCGGCGTGCCGGAGAAGCCGGGTTGCGAGCTGCCGTCGATCGTCGTGGATGCATCCGTGATGGACGGCAGTTCGCCTGTGGGCGCGATCTTGTAAGGCACCGGCAGGTTGAAAGTGATCTGGTCGGCGTCCCCGGCATTGGCCTGGTTGATCGCCCACCTTAACGTGCCGGTAGCGGACGTGTCGGCGACACTCGTGACAGGATAAATCACCGCAACGGACTCCGTTGCGAGAAGCAAAATGAGAAGTACAAACCCGCATACCGGATGGTGTTTCATGGACATCCCCCTTCGTTTGCAGGGCCCATCCTAAGCAGGCCCGGGCACAGCGTCACTCCTTTTCGCGGCGTTCGGCTCCGCAATCCGTCTTTAACTTCCGGACAGGAATCGGTACTTTCATTGTCCCGGATGAGCACGACAGAATGGATCATGACCGTCGCCCAGGTCGTCGGCGGCATGAGCTTGTTCATATTCGGGATGCACGTCATGACGACCGGACTGCGCGCCGCCGCCGGTACCGGCCTGCGCGAGGTCCTTGCGCGAACCACCCGCGGCCCCGTGCAGGGCATCATTCTCGGCACCGTCCTCGGGTTTCTCGCGCACAGCGGCGCGGCGACCACGATGATCGCCAGCTTCGCCAACGCCGGCCTCATCAGCCTCGTCAAATCGATCGCGCCGATGGTCGGCGCGAATATCGGCACCTCGCTCTCGATGCAACTGATCTCCTTCGACATCGCGCACTACTGCTGGTTCGCCATCGGCCTCGGCTTCATCGCCCGGGCGGCCGTGCCGCACCCGCGCCTGCGCGAGCTGGGGACCGCGCTGATCGGCTTCGGATTGATCTTCCTGGGCATGACCACGATCAGCAGTGCGATCGCGCCGCACCGCGACGCCCTGGCCCCGTGGCTCACGCACATCGAGTGCGGGACGTGGAGAGGCCGGCTGATCGGCATCGCCATCTCCACGATCCTGACGGCGCTGATCACGAGCAGCGGGGCGATGATCGGCCTGTGCTTCGTTCTCGTCACCGCGGGCGTGTTCACAAGCTTCGACCAATTCTTCCCGATCGTCCTCGGCGCGCACATCGGCACGTGCGTCGTCGCGCTGACCGCGAGCCTTTCGATGAACATCGACGGCAAGCGTTCCGCCGTCTCGCACCTGGCGTTCAACGTGTTGAACGTCGCGCTGGCGCTGGCGGCCTACCCGCTCGTCAAGGCGCTCGTCGAAGCGTCGTCGCCCGATCTCCTGCGACAGGTCGCCAATCTGCACACCGCGGTCATGACCGGCGCGGGCCTGCTGGTCCTGCTCGCGGCGCCCGCGTTCGCCCGGCTGGTCCGCGCCGTTGTGCCGTCGCACCGCCCCGACCCGGAACCGAGCCACCTGAACGAGGAACTGCTCGACAAGCCCGAGCAGGCACTCTGCGCGGTGATCCGCGAACTGCGGCGCATGGCCCACCTGTGCGTGGAAGGCATCTACCTGAATGGCGATATCGTCTTCCACACGAAGTCGAGGCTGCTCCGCGTCCTGTACTCCAACGAGGAAGTCATCGACGAGGTGAAGGACGCGGTCGGCGACTATCTCGGACGCCTGACCCGGCGCCATCTTTCACGCCGACAGTCGCTCTTCCTCCAGCATCTCGACCGCTGCATGAAGGATGTGGAGCGCATCGGCGACCACCTGACGGCCATCGCGGAAACCTCCTGCGAGCGACTGAAGAGGCCGGAGGCGCTCGTGCCGGAGGCTTTGTTCAAGGTTTGGTTCGACATGTTCTGTACCGCGAAACGGGTCATGGTGCTGACGGAGAAATCGCTCGACCCGGAGAACGAGCAGTTCCAGTCGAACGCCCTGGAGATTCTGAAGGCGCGGGACCAGTACGTCATCCAGAGCATGGACGCGAAGGCCGAGTTCGCGGGCGCGGTGGAAAACCGCGCGATCACACCCATCGCGGGCTACTACTTCAGCCGCTACATCGCCGACCTCGACCGGCTCGTGCGGCACGCGAAGAGCATCGCGTTCGCGGAGCGGCAGAGGGAGTTTGTGGTCAAGCGCAGGAAGATGGAGCGGGTGGTGACGCCTGCGCAGGAATACAAGCCCGTGCCGCTCGTCGACCCGAAGGATTACCTCGAACGCCTGCACCGCGACGACACGTTCGACGTGGACGCCAATGAGGACATCCAGACGGGCGAG
>CALMZY010000042.1 GCA_937870865.1 uncultured Lentisphaerota bacterium
GTACGAGCCCGGCAGCGTGTTGGTCATCACCACGATGGTGTAACGGCCGGTCGCCGGCAGGCCCGTGAAGAGATACCAACCGTTACGGTCGGTCATGTTTGTGATTGGAATGTCTATGCCGGCGCCGATGTCGATATTGGTCGGCGGATAGCACACGACCTTCACGTTGGCGATGCCGACCACGTTGGACGCACCGTCATCCTGGACCCCGTTGCCGTTGTTGTCGCGCCAGACGTAATCGCCGATCGTTCCGGTCGGGCGGATGACCACCGGCACCCAGTCGGTCGCGTTGTTGGCCGGCACGCCGTTCTGGAACGTCGCGTTGGTGACCCAGCAGTAGTTCGTGACCGTCGTCACCTGGTTGTTCGGGGGCTCCAAGGTGGTGAACGTGACGGTGACCGTGCTGGCCCCGCCCGGATAGATCGGGCCGATGTTCCCCCACCACAGCCGGCCGAAGCCGCTGGTGTCGTTGGTGACCAACTGCGGACTGGGCGTCGCCGAATAGTACCGGAGTAGATTGCTGGGATACACGTCCGTCAACGGAACAGGGTCGAGCGTGGTCGAACTCGTGGAGTTGCTGAAATTCCCGTTGCCCCAGATGCGGAAGCCGAAGCAGTCGATGTACAACTCGATCACGGGGTTGCCCGCCTTCTGCGTGGTGCACTTGATCGTGAGGTTGGTCGAGTTGAAGTCCGCCCATGTCCAGTTGGAGACCGATGTGATGTTGAACATCAGATCCCCCACGGGGATCGTGGCGGCCACGACATTGCTGGAGTAGAGCAGGACTCCGTTTTTATAAAGAGCCGTCTCGAACATGTCCGCACCGAACACCCCGACCTTCTGGAGGATAGGCAGCACGATCCAGACGCTCGTGATGCTCCCTGCCTGTGGAGCGAGCCGGAAATCCATGAGCGCCAGCATTTCGCGGGCGTTGTCGAACGGGCCGATGCAACCGACGCCGTCCGGATACGGCGGGACCCACGCATTGGTGATGAGATTCCACGACTTGTTGCCCGTCCCCGATCCCGAGGCCTTGTCCGAGGTCAAATCCTGCGCGTTGGCCCAGATGCTGTACACCCGCGGACCGCCCGTTGCCTCGCCCGTGCCGGGCAGGTTGTTCGTCACGACGAGGTCGAACGACACCAGCCGGCCCTCGTACACGTTGCTGGACCCGATGAGCCGCTTGTCGAGAACCAACGCCGGCGCGAATCCGAAGTCCGCGTTGGTATAGACCACGGCCGTCGCGCTCGCGTGGGCATAATCCAAGTCGGCCCAGTGATACGTCGGGGTGGTTGCGCTGTAGCCGTAGGGCAGATCCGCGTCCCGCCAGTCCACGACCGCAATGTACATGCCGTCCAGCAGGTTCGTGAACATGTAGTAGCCCGCCACGCCGGTGGCCATGGACTTGATATAGGTGTCTGTCGAATCCAGGACTTGATTCGTGTTGGAGTCTCTGTACAGCCACACCGTAATGTTCGTGAGGCCCGGCTCGCCGGCCTGCTGGACCTTGTCCCCCAGGTAGCCGCCGCCGCTGCCGTCGTCAGCCCACACCGTGTCACCGAGTGCGTTTGAACCGAGAACCTCCGTGCAGACCTCGTCGCAGTCGACATCGTACATCCCGTCGATCTGAATGCAGGCGGTGTTGCAGATGTACGGGCTCGCGTTTGAGAAGGTGGTCGGCACCTGAACCTGGAAACTAATCTGGCCGGATGCGTTGCTCCCCAGGTCGTCGCTCAGCCACCACTGGATGTCCGTGACGTTCGTGGGATTCGTGGGTTCGGTCTCCAGCCAGGTGAGGCCGTTGTTGGTGGAATAGAACACGACATATGCCTTGACGTTGGTCGGCAGTATGCTGAAGTTCGTCGCGCTGCCGGCGACGTAGTACGTGCCGTCGGGGATCGAATCGTTGACGACGATTCCGCCGGTCGTGTGCTTGCCCCAGTTCGTGAACGCGATCGAATAGGAGATGTTGGACCCCGGGATGATGGTGGTGTTTCCGGTCTTGTCGATGGTCAGGCTCTACGTGCTGGTCATGAAGCCCATCCCCGCGCCGTAATCGGCATTGAATTTCTCGTTGTCTTTACCGGATGCCACTTCCTGGTAGGGCGTCGTCACGCTGCGCGGAAACGTCGGGGCGTCGGAGCAACGCCAGCGGGCCGAGGAATTGGCCCTGGCCGTGAGTGGGGTGCGCCAGGTCGTGAATCACCTGCACGTCGTCCCCGATGCCCGCCGCTCCTTTGGCGAACTCATCGAAGTTTTCCGTCC
>CALMZY010000043.1 GCA_937870865.1 uncultured Lentisphaerota bacterium
ATCCAGGCGGCCGACAATGCCGAGCCGCAGCACTTCAGTTCCTTCGCCTTGGAGAAGAAGGCGCTGGGCGGACAGCTGGACGTGGATTGGAACAACGGGTGCAACCCGAACACGTTGGGCGGCTCGGGCGACAGCTTCTTTGGCGCCGCGCCCACGCATTCCTTCACGTTCATCTACACGAATCTTCCCAACAACGGGCTCGGCTGGGTGCGCCGCTCGACCATCGGCGGGAGTTGGTCCGGCCATCTCATCGATCTCAACAGCGGCGACGCGGGCGACTATTCCGCGCTTGGTTTCCACGTGAAAGGTGCGGCGGGTGACGAACAGCTGGATATCGGCCTGCGCGACACGGATGACCACGAGTGCGTCGTGCATCTGGATCCCTACCTCGATGGCGGGTCAGTTGGAACCGGCTGGACCCGCGCGGTCATCCCGCTGAGCGAATTCACGAACGTGAATCCCGCCGCCCTGCGCAACATGTCGATCCAGCACGAAGCCGCGAGCGATGTCCTCTTCGCGAACATCGGATTCCTCGTGGACCAGCGGCCCGTTCTCGTCGGGCGCAGTTTCACCGAGGCGGAGGATTGGACCCGCCAGTACGGCAGCCCGACGCAGGATGTGAAGGCCGGCGCGTCCGGCGGAGAGGTCCTCGGCCAGGGCTGGAGCATTGACGGCGGCGATTACGCGGACTACGAGTTCTTCCTCCCGCGCCGGCTGGAGACTCCGACCCTCCGGGTGCGATACTCGTGCAACGCGGGCGATGGGCGTGCCCTGGAGATTCGCTGGAACGGCGCGGTGCAGGGCACGATCGTCTGCACGAACACCGCCGGCTGGGGCGAGTCGAGCCATCACTTCAGCGGGACGGACTTCGTGCTCCCGTCGCTCACGACCGGGTACCACAAGCTCACGTTCTACGCCAACGGCTACGACGAGCCGGTCAACCTCGACTGCTGGGAGCTGATCGACTCCGCCAGCGCCGCGCGCGAGTGCGAGGACTACACCGCGCAGGTCGGCAGCGGCGGCGAAGACCTGAAGGCCGGTGCGTCCGCGGGCGAGGTCTTGGGCCAGAGCTGGGGCGTTGCGGCGAATTCGGAAGCGGTTTACACGGGCGTTGACGCGGGTGCTCACACCGGCGCGTGGCTGCACGTGTGGTACGCCTGCCACATCTCGAGCGGACGCGTCGTAAACGTGTTTGTCGACGGGCAGGAGCGCGCGCGACTTTACTGCGCGGGCACGCCGGGGTGGGGCGACCGCGTTGGCGACTTCGACCGAGCGTCGGCGCAAATCGGACCCATTTCCGCCGGCCCGCACACGATCCGGTTCGCCGTGCCCGGCGCGGGCGACGGGATCAATCTCGATTGCTTCTACATCGGCGCCGACGCGCCGGACGAGGTCCGCGCCGACAGGGACTACGACGGCTTGAGCGACCGGCAGGAGCAGTTCAGCGGCACCGACTGGATGACGTACGACTGCGACCGCGACGGGATTCGCGACGGCGAGGAGGTGCAGTACGGGCGATACGGGCAGGTGACCGATCCGCTCGACGACGACTGCGACGACGACGGCATGAACGATCTCGCGGAAGCGATTTCCGGCACGGACCCGAATAACGCCGCGGAAGTTTTCCAATGTTTGGAAAATTCGCTCGAAAAGTTTCCAACCCTTGGAAAAATCGTGCGCTGGAGCTCCGCCACCGGCCGCTTCTACTCCGTCTACGCGGTCACCAACCTGCTGACCTCTGACCTCTGGCTTCTGACCTCTGGAATCCCCGCCACGCCGTCGGTCAACACCTGGACCGACAC
>CALMZY010000044.1 GCA_937870865.1 uncultured Lentisphaerota bacterium
GTGCTGATCGCGACCGCCTCCACGTGTCTTTCGGTGGTGAAGCAGTCGCGCAACTACGAGTCGGCCCGGCATTTTCTCGCGCTGGTCGAGTTGGAGTTCAAGAACAAGCTGCTGGAGATGGAGGAGGGGCAGAAGCTCGAGGACGGCGAGGAAAGCGTCACCTTCAAGGAATCAAGCCTGTACAAGGGCTTCTGGGAGGTCACGACCGAGGGCGAGGAGGAGGACGGCTTGAAGAAGGTCGTGTTCCGCGTGGCCTGGTCCGAGCGCGGCGTCCAGCCGTACGAGGAAGTCGTGTCCTACCTTTACGTGCCGCAGGAGAAGAGGGGGGGGACCGGTGAGAGCCGGTAGGCGTATGAGTCGAAAGTCCAAAGTCCAAGGTCCAAGGTTGAGCAAGGAGCGAAAAAGCAACTTTGGACTTGGGACTTTGGACCTTGGACGCAGCGAATCCGGTTTCACTCTCCTCGAGCTCCTCGTTGCGCTGGCGATCCTCGTCTTTGCCTTCGTGATCATCTGGGAGACTTTCACGGGGACGGTCAAGGCGTGGCAGCGCGGCAGTGCGTTGCTGGACGAGTTGCGGCACGGCGACTTCGTCATGGAACAACTGGTGTCGGGCCTGCGGTCCGCGGCGTTCTTCCGGACCAATCCCAGCCGCTACGGGTTCCGGCTCGAAACCGGAAACGCCGGCAGCTACCCCGGCGACAAGCTCAGCTGGGTCACCACGAGCACGGCGTTCATCCCCCCGGACTCGGAACTGAGCCGGGGAACGCACCGGATCATCTTCAGCATCGAGGACAACGACGACGGCGATCCCGCCGTATGCATCCGCGCGTACGATCCCCTCCTGGAGGACGAGGACACGGTGGAGATGGAACGGTGGTTCGTCTCGACCGAAGTCCAGGGCATCCAGTGCCGCGTGTACAACCCGGAAGAAGAGATCTGGGAGAACAGCTGGGAGGGCGAGAAGACCAACACGCTCCCGACCCTCGTGGAAGTCACCCTCTACATGGACCCGATCGAGGAATTCGACGAGCCGGTGAAGCTGACGCGCGTGGTGGAGATTCCGATCGGGCCCGCGGTGACGGGCGTCGTCAGCGGCGCGGGCACGGAAACCACGACGGACGGCGGCGACAAGCCCGCCGCGGAGTCGGGCGATGCCGGCAAGACGGATGGCGAAAAGAGCGGCGCCGACGGATCCGACGGCAAGCAGAACGAGGCCAAGAAGGAGAACGAATGAGCTCGTTTTCCAAGGGTTGGAAAAAAGCGCGGCGATTTTTCCAAGGGTTGGAAAATCATTTCCAATTTCCAGTTGCCAATTGCCAATTGGAGATTGGAGATTCCAAATCGGGCCTGCCCTGCGCAGAGCGCAGAGCGAAGCAGGGCTCCGCCCTTATCGTCGCCCTGTGGGTCCTGATCATTCTCTCCCTGCTCATTGGCGCGTTCGCGTTCGACATGCACGTCGAGGCGGGCATCACCTCGTACTACCGCAAGCGCATGAAGGCGCAGTACCTCGCGTACGCGGGCGTGGAGTACGCGAAGGTGGTCCTTTCGAAGGACTCGTCCAAGGAGAAGGACAAGATCATGAAGGACGAGGAGAAGGCGATGAACGACGTGCGCGAGGCTCTCGAGGTCGGCGGCGAGGTGAGCCTCACCCGCGATCTGGGGGCCGGGCGCATCGAGGTCCGGATGAAGCCGGAGACGTCGAAGTGGGACGTCAACAAGATCGGCGACGACGTCTGGAAGGAGATCCTGGAGTTCAGCGGCGTGCCGACGGATAAGGTCGACGAGTTGATCGATTGCTTCAAGGATTACACCGATCCCGGGGATGAGCACCATGTCAACGGCGCGGAGTCGGACGATCCGTATTACGAGCAGCGCGGCTACGAGTGCAAGAACGGGCCGGTCGATTCCGTGGAGGAGCTCCTGCGCATCAAGGGCTTCACGCCCTCGATCGTCTTCGGCGGGCCCGCGGAGAACGAGGATGACGAGCCCCTGAAGGGCATCGCGGATGTCCTGACCGTCTGGGGCAACGGCGACAGGATTGACGCCATGTCGTCTTCGGACAAGGCGCTCAACGGGATCCTGGAATTGAACGAGGACGAGATCCGGCGGCTGATCGAATCGCGCGCGGGCGCGGACGGCGAACTGCCGGAGAGTCTCCAGGAACTGCTGGCGGACGCCGGCATCCCGGAGGATTTCAGCAAGGTGCTGGGCTGGGGCAAGCCGGCCTACGTGGAGGTGACGTCGGTGGGCGAGGTGCAGGGCGTGCGCAGCACGGTGCTGTGCACTCTGTACCTCGAGAACGGCAAATCGAGCCCCGTGGCATGGCGCGAGGGCGACCTGCCGTGAACGTCCAGCCGGCATCGCGAACGAATCGCGTGGCCGATGCCGCGCTGGCCGTCCTCGCGGCCGCGGTGATCCTCGTTCTGGGCTGGCACATCTCCATGCCCTGCGACATCTGGTGGCAACTGGCGAATGGGCGGCTCATCGTGGAGCAGGGCGGGCTGGTCCGCGCCGACGTGTTCACCTTCACGATTCCCGGCGCGCCTTACCTCGACAAGTACTGGCTGAGCGAAGTCCTTTTCTTCCTGCTGTACCAGGCCGCGGGCTGGGCCGGGCTGGTCGCCCTGCGTTTGATCCTGCCGCTCCTGTGCATGGCGGCGGTTCTGTACGCCGTGCGCCGCGAGCCGCGGTGGGCGCTTCTGCTGGCCGCGGCGCCCGTGCTGCTGTTGCTGGATCTCCGCTATGAACTCCGGCCGTACTGGTTCACCTTCATTCTTCTGCCGCTCTTCCTGCGCCTGGCCCGCGACGCGTTCGGCCCGGACGCGCCCTTTCGCGGCCGGTCGCTGGTGCCGCTGTTGGCGGTGCAGTGGCTCTGGACCCAGCTTCACGGCGAGTTCTTCTGGGGCCCGATCATCGCGCTGCTGTTCTGCGCGGAGAGCCTGATGGAGAGGTTTCAGGAGAGGACTCTTTCGGTTGCCGAGGCCGGACGCCGCGCGGGGGCGGTGGCGGCGGTGGCCGCCGTGACGCTCATCAATCCCTTTGGCTGGAACCTGCATCTGGGCCTGCTGGAGGAGGCCCGGCAGGTGGGGACCGCGGCGTACGGGTCCGAGGAATGGGCGCCGTTCTTCCGTTTCCCGATTTTCTCCAACCACCTCGCCTGGGGCATGCTGGTTGTTCTTGCGGCCGGTTCCGCTGTGGCGGCCGGCCGGCGCGTCCCGCTCGCGGCGAATATCCTGTTCTGGCTGGCCGCGGCGCTCTGCTGGCAGTCGTTCCGCCAGCTCGGGCTCATGGCCCTCGCCGGCATCTTCGCGGTGATGGAGAACATGTCCGTCGCGCCGAAGACATCGCCTGAAGCCGGCCGGCGGCTCGACGGGCTTGCGCGCGGCGGCGCGTTCCTCGCGGGCGCCGCGCTGATGGCGCTGGCCGTCACCGGTGACTACCACGCGTGGCGTGGCGCGCAAAAAAAATTCGGGTTCGGCATCCTGAACGGATCGCTGCCGGTCGATGCCGCGGACTTTGTCGCCAGCCGCGGCCTGCGCGGAAACTTCATCAATTCGTGGAGCGACGGCGGTTACCTGATGTGGAAGCTGACTCCGGCCGTCCGGATTGCGGAAGACGGACGGACCGCTCCGTTTCCCGCCGACTTGCACGAGTTGTTACGGCGTGTCCGGAACGGTGAAGAGCAAGCGCTGGACCGACTGGAGTCCCGGTTTGTCGTCGATGGCGCCGTGGTTCCGTGGCACCACGCGGGGTTTACCCGGCTCCTGGCCGCGCGGCCGGAGTGGCGGCTGGTCTTCCTTGGCGCGCACGATACGGTCTGGATGAAAGCGTCGGCTCTCCAGGCGCAGGGCCAGTCGCAACTGGCGATCCGGCCCGGCCAACTGGATGCCTATTTCATTCCCGCGTTGCCGGCGGAGTCTTCGCCGCGGGATCCGTCGCCGGCCGAGCAGGTCTATCGCCGCGCCCTGGTGTTCCTCTCGCTGGGCAACACGCCGCTCGCGGTGCGCCAGATCGCCGTGCTCCGGGCGTGCCGGCCGGATGACTTTCTCGTGCGTAAATTCGACGAGGCGCTCGGGATGTCCCGTCCTCCAAGCCCGGCCTTCGGCCGTTGAGGGCGTTCGGTGCATTTGGACATTGATTCGTCGGTGTGCATTCGTCATTAGTGATATCTGAATGGCTCAGAATCCGATAACTGCGATCGTATTCCGCAACGGAAGCGCCGAGTGGACCACCTTACGGGCTGCGAAGTCCGGCTTCGAAGTGGTCGAGCATCGCACGGTGGAGATCGTGCCGGGCGGGGCCGTTCTCGATTTTGCCGCTGCCGGGACGCCCGGGGCCATCAAGGCGGCCTGCGGCCATATCAAGGGCGATCTCTGCGTCGGCTTGCCCGCCGACAAAACCCTCATGCGCGTGGTGGACCTGCCGACCGCCGATCCGGCGGAGATGAAAGGCATGGCGGAGCTGCAGGTCGACAAGTTCTCGCCGTTCCCGGTGGAACACATGGCGGTCGCGCTCGAACTGCTTGCGCAGAAGGAAAAAACGTCGCGCGTTCTGATCGTCGCCGTTCAGCGGGAGATCGTGGATTCCTTCGGCAAGGTGCTGGGGCAGGCCGGGCTTCTTCCCCACTGGATCAACGTGGAAGTGATGGGCTGGTGGTCGTTGCTGAAGGAGCAGGGAGGGATCCCGGAGAAGGGCCGCAAGGTGGTTCTTCTCCTGGAGCAGGCCGGCGCGCAACTGATCGTGTGCCAGGACGGGAATCCCGTGGTCTTCCGGTCTTTGGGTACCGGCCAGGGCCTTTCCCAGGAGGACTACTACTCGGAACTGGCGGATGAAACGGCCTATACCCTGACGTCGCTCGAGGCCGAGCGCGGTTCGGCGGAAGGCGTCAAAATGGACCTGTGGTACGGCCCTGCGGCCGCGCCGGCCGGCGGGCCTCCGCTCCTGCTGGAGGAGAACCTCCGAACGGCTTGCGGTTTCGATGTGGAGAGCCGGAGTCTCGAGGCCCTGCCCCCGCTTACCGAAGGGCTGGCGCGGCAGATCGCGGCGAAGGGGGATGCCGCGCTGAACCTGGCGCCGCCCGAGTGGCGCACGCAGGAGAGCGGACGCCGGACGAAGAAGTCGCTCTTGGTTGCGAGCATCGCGTTCCTTGTGGTCTGGCTGGGCGGAGTGTCCGCGTTCCTGGTCGGCCTGAAGATGCAGGAGGGCGGGCGCGATCAGATGAAGGCGACGGTCTCCGTGCTGGAGAAGTCCGCGGCAACGGTCAAGGAGTTGAAGGATAAGATCACGTCGTTCGAGCAGTATTCCGACCGGAGCCGGTCCGCCCTGGAATGCCTGCGTGAAATCAGCGCGCTGCTGCCCGAGGGCGTCGATCTCGCCTCGTTCAGCTACAAGAAGGGCTTGTCCGTCAGCCTGCGCGGAGAGTGCGCAACGCCGGAGCCGATTTACAGTTACGTTCAGGCCCTTCAGCAGTCCCCCTTGTTTGTCGAGGTGAAGACGGAGGGCGTGCGGAGCAAGATGACGCAGGGCGGCGTGCAGAAATCCGAGTTCTCCCTGACGGCGGCTCTTCCCGGGGAGGCGGCCAAGTGAAGATCTCCACTCGTGAAATGGGCCTGGCGTGGGTGACCGCGATGGTCGTGATCCTGGGGGTCACGTACTGGCTCGGCGCGCCGAAGGCCGAGGCGTGGAAGGATGCGGTCCGCGAACGTGACGCGCTGGGGTTGAAGATGAAGGAAATCAACCACCTCCTCGGCGACCAGACCAACGTGAATCGGCGGCTCGAGGCGCTGCGTCAGCAGCTCCCTTCGCACCCGCCGGGCAAGGACGTCACGGCGGAGCTGCTGATGACGCTCGAGCGCACGGCGCAGCAGCACGGGCTGATTCTGCTGAGGCGGGAGCCGGAGAAGGAGAAGAGCGTCGGGGACCTGTACGAGGTGGCCATCAACTGCACGTGGGAAAGTTCGCTCGATGGGCTCATTCATTTTCTCTATGCTTTGCAGATTCAGGGTGCTATTTTAGACATCCGGCAGTTGACGGTGACGCCGGGGCAGGGCGGTCCGGACCGGTTGAAAGGTAATTTTACGGTCGATTGCGCGTACACGCGGCAGGGGGCGGGGTCGCAGACGTCTTCGCCGGAGCCGGAGCAGAAAAAGAACTGACCTTTAGCCAGCGATCCATACGATGTTCAGGTATCTCAACAAGAAATGGCGTCGCACCGCGGCCTTCCTGATGGCGGTTTCGTTTTTTGGCGGCGCCGTGCCGGTGCCGGCCCAGCGTCCTCCTCCGCCGCAGACTCAGCCCGCCATGCCGAACATCCCCGTCGCGGGGCAGGATCTGCCTGCCGCCGCCCCGACCGGCGGCGCGGACAAGCTGGTCTCCCTGAATTTCCGCGATGCGCCGCTTGACCAGGTCCTGCAGTTCTACAGCGAGATCACCGGCCGCAC
>CALMZY010000045.1 GCA_937870865.1 uncultured Lentisphaerota bacterium
GCCGCCGCGGCGATGAACAACGAGCCGCGCGAGCTCAAGCGGATCCTCGCGGAAGAGGCTGTGAAGATCCGCGACGAGGATGCCGCAATGTGCCGCGCGATCGGCCGCCACGGGGCGACGCTCCTGAAGGACGGGTTCACGGTTCTCACGCACTGCAACGCCGGCGGCCTCGCGACCGCCGAGTACGGCACCGCGCTTGCGCCGATCTACGTGGCGCAGGAGCAGGGGAAGACGATCCAGGTTTTTGCCGACGAAACGCGCCCACTCCTGCAGGGCTCGCGGCTTACCGCGTGGGAGCTGATGCAGGCCGGCATCGATGTCACGCTGATCTGCGACAACACCGCCGCACACGTCATGGCGGAGGGAAAAATCGATGCGGTCATGGTGGGAGCGGACCGGATCGCAGCGAACGGCGACACGGCGAACAAGGTCGGCACGTACGGCGTGGCTGTCGCGGCGCGCGCCCACAACATTCCGTTCTATGTCCTCGCGCCGACCAGTTCGTGGGACCTCTCGCTCAAGTCAGGAAAGGCGATCCCGATCGAGCATCGCGAAAAGGGCGAGGTGACGAAGGGGTTCGGCAAGCTGACCGCGCCGGAACAGGTGAAGGTGTATTCGCCCGCGTTCGACGTCACGCCCGCGGAGCTGATCACGGCCATTGTGTGCGAGAAGGGCATCGCGAAACCGCCGTTTAGAAAGACATTGAAAGGATTTCTGTAGCCGCGGGCGTTGACCGCGGCCGCACGGAAAGCCGGCCTCGGCGCGGCCGGCTACAGGAACTGGACCATGACCACTCTTCATCAACTCGGCGAGCGCGAGGTGATCCGGCGGCTGGCGAAGCTGCTGCCGGGCCGCGCGGATGTCCGCGTCGGGATCGGCGACGACGTTGCCGTCGTCGCCGTCGAAGGCGGGCACCGGGATTTCCTCCTGACGTCCGATGCGGTAATCGAGGGGACCCACTTTCTCCCGGGCGCCGCGCCGGAGCAAATCGGGCACAAGGCCGTCGGTCGCGTGTTGAGCGATTTCGCGGCGATGGGCGGCGAGCCGTTGTGGGCGCTGGTCGACGTGGTGGCGAACCGGGACATGCCGCTCAAGAGGCTTGAGGGCGTGTACAGGGGCGCGGCAAAGCTCGCGGGGAAATACGGGTTGTCGATCATTGGCGGCGACATGGCGGGCGGGCCGGAACTCCAGCTGCACGTGTTCGGCGTCGGCGAAATTCCGAAGCGTTCGGCCGTGCTGCGTTCGGGCGCGCGGGCCGGCGACGTGATCTACGTCACGGGCGCGTTGGGCGGAAGCCTCGCGGGCAAACATCTTTCGTTCGAGCCGCGTCTTGAGGAAGGGCTCTGGCTGCGCGAGTCCCGCTGGGCGAACGCCATGATCGACATCAGCGACGGCCTCGCGACGGACCTCGGGCATATCCTGGAAATGAGCAAGGTCGGCGCGGAAATTTCGGCGGACGCCATCCCTGTTTCGACTGCGGCGCGGAAAATGAAGACCGGACGGACATCGCTCGAACACGCGCTGTTCGACGGCGAGGATTTCGAACTGTTGTTCACGGTGTCGGCGGAAAAACAGCCGGGCTTCGAGTCGTCCTGGAAGGACGTGTTCAAGCTCCCGTGCACGGCGGTCGGCCGCATCGTGAAGGCGCCGCGGGGCATCGTGCTCGTGGACGCGGCTGGGAAGAAGAAGTCGTTGAAGGACGCCGGGTACGAGCATTTCAGCGGGTAAATGAAATCGTGCTCGAGGACGAGGACGAGAGCGAGTACGAGGACGATTGTTTGGTTTGACGGAGCCCTACTTCCCTGCCGTGCGGTCCGGTGTTTCGCCCGCCATACGGAAGGGCACCCTGATCCGTTCCTCCAACTCCTTCTGCCGTGCTGAACGGGCAGGATCCGATTCCCGAAGCGAGGCTTCCACAAAATCAGCATACTCATCCATGGAAAGCCGGGGCGGCAGAGGGTTCGGTATTGGCCGTGCATTGATCATGACGTTCTCAGCGCCTCCACCTGGCCGCGAATGAGTTCGTAGGTCTCAGGTGTTCCAAAACGGTTGCACAGAGGGCGGATGTCAGACTCCAAATCCATGTTGTGGAGCACGCTCAAGTAGGCAATGTCGGGCAGATCCTTGCCCATGCGACGAGGGATGTCCCGGGACAACGCGAAAATCTTCATCGCAATCAAATCTCTGACCGACGGGACCTTGAACTCGCATCCGTGCACGCGAGCTTGGACGGCGCGGGCGAGAAGCTCGTGCATCGTGTTCTCGTCCACGCGCAGAAAGTCCACGCGCAGAGGTGAATCCGGGGCGCTGAAGAAGGCGACGTTTTCCTCGATCACGACATTGATCAACCCTGCTTGCGTCATGATCTGTCTCACGGTGTCAAGTTGTTCGGCAATGATCATGAAGTCCACGTCGAGGGTGTTGCGCGTGTAACCGTGATAATTGACGGCGAACCCGCCTATGAGGAGGCAATCCACGCCTTCTGCCGTCAGTTGGCGCGAGGCGATGGAGAGGATTGTTTTCAGATTCGTCATGGGACACTCGCCATGCATTCAGTATGCATTTGTCCTCCGAAACACGCAAGAGCGGGCTGGAGGGACGCCGGGTACGAGCATTTCAGCGGGTGAATGGAATCGTGCTCGAGGACGAGGACGAGAGCGAGTACGAGGACGATTGTTTGGTTTGACGCCCCTCCCGAAAAACCCCATACTCCGCAACTCAGCGCGACAAAGAATCACGTTTTATGCTTCTGGAAGACGCCAAAGTTCTGCAGCAGCGGGAGATCCAGGGCGGTTACCGCCTCCTGGTTCTGGCCGCGCCGTTGATGGCCCCGAAGGTTCAGCCGGGGCAGTTCGTGCATCTCCGCGTGCCGCATCTCGACTCGGCCGTCCTGCGGCGGCCGTTCAGCGTGTACAAGGCGGACGGCGGCACGCTATCGATCCTGTACAAGGACGTCGGGCGCGGCACATCCGCCATGAAGGCGCTGCGTGACGGCGAGACGGTCAGCCTGCTTGGGCCGCTGGGGCACGGCTTCCCGGCGCCCGCAAAGGACAAAGTTCCCGTCCTGGTTGCCGGCGGCTACGGGATGGCCGCGCTGTATCTCGTCGCAAAGACATCGGCGGTCAAGGGCGTCGTGTTTGTCGGCGGACGCTCCGCGCAGGACGTTCTGTGTGTGCCGGAATTCACGGCCTTGGGATGGACGGTCCATGTTTCAACGGACGACGGGTCGCTGGGTGTCAAAGGCCTGGTGACGGATGCGCTCGAGCCGTGGCTGCATAAGGAATTGAAGGGGCGCACGCCCGAGTTCTTCGCGTGCGGGCCGAACGGAATGCTCAAGGCCGTCGGCGAGCGCGCGATCCGCGGGAACTGGACTGCGTGGCTCTCGGTGGACAGGAAGATGGGATGCGGCGTCGGCGCGTGCCTGACCTGCGTCCAGAAAATCGCGACGCCGGACGGCGGCTGGACGTGGGAGCGGGTGTGCAAGGAAGGGCCGGTGTTCGAGAGCCGGCAAATCGTGTGGAAGGATGAAACCTGAGGAAGAAGAGACGGAACGACAAACTCAGGTTTCAGGTTTCAATTTTCAGGTTTCGAAAATGGCAAAGCCAGATCTCAGCGTAAAGATAGGCGCGATTCGGATGCGCAATCCCGTCATGACCGCGTCCGGCACGTTCGGTTACGGGCCCGAATACGCGGACTTGGTCGATTTCAGCCGGCTCGGCGCCATCGTGGTCAAAGGCATCTCGCGCGAGCCGGTTCGCGGCAATGCGACGCCGCGCACGGTCGAGGTCGCGAGCGGGCTCATCAATGCGATCGGCCTTCAGAATCCCGGCGTCGACGGGTTCGTGAAGGAATACATGCCGTTCCTGCGCAGGCACGATGTGCCGGTGATCGTCAACATCTGGGGGCGGACGATCGAGGACTACGCGTTCGTCGCAGAGCGCTTTGATGCCGTGGACGGCGTGGCGGGCCTCGAGGTGAACGTGTCGTGCCCGAACATCAAGGAAGGCAGTTGCACGTTCGGCTCGAACCTCGACATGTTCAAGCGCGTGATCGCGGCCGTGCGCGCAAAGACAAAACTGCCGCTGATCCCGAAGCTCGCGCCGGACATCGCCGGCATCAAGACGTTCGCGAAGGCCGCGGAGGAATGCGGGGCCGACGCCATCTCCCTGATCAACTCCATCCCCGCGATGGCGATCGATATCGAAGCGCGGCGGCCGGTCCTCGGCAACGTGACCGGCGGACTGAGCGGGCCGGCGATCAAACCGATCGCGGTCAAGATGGTGTGGGAGGCGGCCAAGGCGGTGAAGATCCCGATCGTCGGGATCGGCGGCATCTCGAACGCGGCGGACGCGATCGAGTTCATGATCGCGGGCGCGACGGCCGTGGCGGTCGGCACGGCGAACTTTACGGATCCCGCGACGGCCCTTGCGGTCGTTGACGGCCTGGAGGCCTACCTGGCCGGCCACGGACTGCGCGGCGTGGCCGAACTCGTCGGGAGCCTGAAGACATGATCCGCCGCCGTTCACCGTTGTTCTGGTTGTTGACGCTGGCGTGCGTTGCCCTGGCGGTCTGGTGGATTCTCGCCGTTCCGTACACCCCCCGGCATCTGTACCGGGTGATTCCGGCCCACGCGACGTTTGTCAGCGCGCACCACGATCTGGCGTCGCGCTGGGACACCTTTTCGAAAAACCCGCTGACGCAGTCCCTGTTCAGCTCGCTCGGCATCAAGCCGGCCGAGCTCGAGGAATTCGGCAAGGACCCGGATTCGGCGTACTGGCTGAAGCGGCTCGCGTCGCGGGATATCGTGCTGGCGCACGTTCCCGTCCTCGGCGACCGCGGGGACGCCGTCTGGATGTTCGCGAGCTGGCTGGGCGGCGACAGCCAGCGTCTGCGCTGGAGCCTCATGCTGGGGCGGGTGCCGGGATTTGTCCGCCAGGCTCCTTACCGCGGAAGGTTCAGCTGGCTGGTGAAGGACGCATCCCTCGCGCCCGACGATTCCCTCACCATCGCGTTCGTGGAAGGCATGCTGGTCGGCTGTCTTTCGCGCGACCCGTCCGTCATCCACGACCTGCTCGACACGTACGACGGACTCCTGCCCGCGCTGGCGGACAAGACGGATTTCCCGTCGAGCGGACCGTGGTGCTCGGATCCGCAGGCGCCGGATCGCGGGTGGGTCAACCTGGCGAACCTGAATCCGCGCGCCGCTTTCGATCCGGCGGCGCTTTCGTACGAGTTCACCTCGCTGACGCCGCAGGGTGTTGCGGGCCAGGCGTGCGGCGAGGATCCGTTCCAGTTTGCGCAGACCGCCACAACGAAGGCGAGAACGAGGGGGCTTGAAGATGTGCTGGGCGATTACCCGCTCGCCGTGGGGATCGCGCACGCAAAGATGATGCTGCCGTTGATTGAAGGTCCGGACAACCCGGCGTGGCTTCGGATTTTCGGAGAGGTGATCCGGGAGCAGAAATCCGACTCGATCATGGTGGCGGTGCTGGGCGATGAATTCAGCGCCCGTTTCAAGGGGCTGAAGGTCCCTGCGTTGATCGCGGGCATTCCGGTGGAGGATTCGACGAACACGCTGGCGTGGATGAGACAGACCCTGGACCGGCTGAACGCGAAGTACAGGTGGGGACTCATTCCGCGCGAGGTGTACGCCAAGGGGAGCACCGTCTATGCCGTGGAAAACACAGCGTCCAATTTTTACTCCGCGCTGACGCTGGAAGAGAAACCCGCGTACGCCATCCACGGCGAGTGGCTGCTGATTTCGAGCAACCTGGGCAGCTTGAGCGCCCTGCTGGGGCGCGCCAGGGAGATGCCGGAGGGATCGAAGCGCGAGGCTCCCCGGTGGAAGGAGGAACTGGACTCGGTGCCGGCGCCGGGTTTTGCCCGGATCGATCTGGCGCGCGGCGGCAAAACGCTCCGGCTGGCCATCACCACCTATGCCCTCAAACTCCTGCTGGAGGATGCGAAGGGAAGTCTCGCGGTCCGGCAGAAACTGAACGAGGCGAAGGCGTGGATCGATTCCCTCTCGCCGCTCCAGACGTCGTGTTTCTGGTTGAGGTCAGACGGCCAGATGATGGAGGTGCAGTTCAAGGCGGGGGAGTGATGGAGACCTGAAAGCTGAAACCTGAAACCTGAGTGAAAAAATGAAGAGTGTGGGAGAGAAGTTGATGGTGTGGCTGGCGACGGGCTTTGGCCTGGGGTTGAGTCCGGTGGCACCGGGGACGGCGGGAACCATCCCCGGCGTGCTGATCGCGTGCGCGATCAACTACAGCCTGCCGCAGTGGTGGCTTCAGGCGGCGGTCGCCGCGGTCTTGGCGGTCCTTTCGATTCCGATCTGCGATGCGGGCGAGAAGCATTTTGGAACCAAGGACCCGCATCCGGTCGTCGCCGACGAGTACCTGACGTTTCCGCTTTGCATGATCGGGCTTCCGCCGGAGCCCTGGATTCTTGCCGTCGCGTTCGTGACCAACCGCGCGATGGACATCCTGAAGCCGTTCCCGGCGCGCCAGCTTCAGCGCCTGCCGGGTGGGCTCGGGATCACCATCGACGACGCGTTCTCCTCTCTCTACAGCCTCGCCGTGAATTGGTCGGTGTACTGGGTGGTGACGAAGTACGTGCTCGGCGGTTGACGATCTTTCCTTGGACAACCCTCGCGTTCCGGGTGTAAGTATTGAGTCATGAGAATCATCGCCATGCTTTTGTCCTTCATTCTCCTGGTATTCGCCGCGTTCGCGCAGGAGGGGGAGGCGCCGAAGATGGATGCCGAGGGCTATGGTTCGGTGGACGAGATTCCCGAGACCGAAATCGCGAGTCTTCCGTTTGTGATCAGCCGGTCTGGGTACTACTTTCTCAAAACAAATCTCACACTCACGACGCCGGAAGTGGACGGTATCGTGGTGAATGCCGACAAGGTGGGGATTGACGGCCTTGGGTTCAGCGTGGTCGGGCCGGGGGAGGGGAGCGGCCACGGGATCGCGCAGAATCCGACCAATCGCTATGTCATGATGGCGAATGCGACTCTGATCGGCTGGCTCGGCGCGGGGAAATACGCTGTGCATGCGGCGGGGGGCGGCAATCGGATCGAGAATGTTGTCGTAATCGGGAACAGCAAGGGCATCTTCTGCGGTGACAGCAGCACCATTGCCTCGTGCGTAGTAGTCTCGAACGCGGTGCAGGAGTCGGGCTGCGGGATTTACGCGAAGACGGGTTCGGAAGTAGCGGGTTGCGCCGTGGCGGGGGTTGCTGGTCGATTGGACGGCTTCGGAATCCGGGTGGAGTCGAACAGTGCCGTGCGGAGGTGTTCCGTGGAGAACATAATGAGCGACGGCTCCTGCTACGGTATTCTGGCTGACGCGGTTTGCCGGATTGAAGATTGTGAAGTCAGATTCTGCCAGGGCCAAACGGAGTCTAGCGCGGGGATCCGCGCACTGGGGACGTCTGTCTTCCTTGAGAATCGTTCCTCCGATAACAGCCATCACGGCATCTGGATGGCGGGGATTTCCCGCGCTGAGCGGAACGTGATGGAGCGCAACAACGCCATCGGCCTCTACGTGGATGGCCCGGCCAACCGGATCGAGGAGAACGTGGTCGTGAGCAACAAGTGGGGGATTCGCTTGCTGGACTCGGGGAATTGCATCATCGGCAACAGGGCGATCGGAAACGTCATCGCCTACGAGGGCATCATGGTGTCGGGCAACGTCTGGGGCGTGATTTCAAAAACAGCCGTTGATGATCCGAAAGCCAACCTGGATCTGTAGCCGTTTACGGCCGGTCGAGCCGCTCGAATCGAACGCCCTCTTTGCCGATCTTGGCGATGCGCCAGCTGTAGGTGCGCCCTCTGAAATCGACGGAGACCGTATCGTTCTCGCCGGTCACCTGGCCGTTGATGATGGCCATGTAGCCCGAACCGGCTTTCATGACCCCCTTGATGGTCACGGTCTTGAGGGCCAGGTCCCATTGGGGGGTGATGGGGGCTTCCTCAACGCGCGCAGCGGAAACATTGGTGACCGCTGAACGGGTGGCTTTCCTCTCAACCGGGGGAACGTAGTTCACCGGCCAGAAAGGATCCCGCGTTCCCTGGTAGCTGGTCGCGGCGGCATCTGCCTCGGGTTCGGTGGCGTCGGGTTGGGGGTCGATCGGTTCAGCCTGCGCATTGTCTGCCGGCACGGAAAGTTCGATTTGCTGTTCCACGCCGGGCAATGCTTCGACCGCATAGCCGGGCCGGGGGCTGGAGATCTCTTCCTCCTGCGCGCTGGCCGACAGGATCGCGCAGCACACGAGCACGGTCGTGATTTGAAAACATCGTGTCATTTTGCCGCCGCCGTTTGCATGGTGAGCAGATACAAGAAGAGATTACTCAGGAACGCCTGCAATAATCTAGATAAAATCTCTTGATCTGCTCTTTCGATTTTCTGGAGTCGCGGGTAACTTTTCCTGTTTGGCGGGCAGGCTTTGCGGAAATATTTCCGCGTCAGGGAAATTGCCGTCTGTTTCCAGCCTTGCATCGCAATTCGTACGTGTGGAGAATGACGGGAGGGGAAGGCGCGCTATTCAGGATTTCGTATCGCGTGTTCGTACCTGGATCGCTTTCTCATTTTTGCAAAAAAAGGAGCGGAACATGCGCAAAATCATGCTGTTTTTGGGCCTTTTTAAATTCAGAAGTTCGGAATTCAACGGCAATTCAGGTCGCGGTGAAAGTAGAGCCATTCAAGGCATGGAATCTGCTTTAATTGATGGCGATGCAATGGCTTTTGGAGGTGGGAACGCTTCTCGGAGAGCGAAAATGACCAAGACCTTTACAGGCCGAAGGTTGAGGCGCGGGATGACGATCACGGAAGTCGTGGTT
>CALMZY010000046.1 GCA_937870865.1 uncultured Lentisphaerota bacterium
CATGGTACATCTCAAGGAGCCATCATGAGCCAAGACAAACCCCGCACCCTGGCCGTCTTCATCGATTTCGAAAACCTGGTCCTCGGCCTCAAGGACCGCCACGAGCGCTTCAACGTCGACCGCGTTCTTTCGCGTCTGCTGGAGCGCGGTTACATCGTCGTCAAGCGCGCCTACGCCGACTGGCGCCGATTTGCGCCGTACGCCGACGGCATGCACGAGGCGGCCATCGAGCTGATCGAAGTGCCGGCGCGGCGAATGACGGGGAAGAACTCGGCCGACATCCGTCTGTGCGTCGACGCGCTCGACTTGAGCTACTCCAAGCCGCACATCGACACGTTTGTCATCCTCTCCGGTGACAGCGATTTCTCGCCGCTGGTATCGAAGCTACGCGAGAACAACAAGCATGTGATTGGCGTCGGCACGAAGGGCTCCACATCCGCCTTGCTCCGGGACAACTGCGACGAATTTATCTATTACGAGGATCTTGTTCCTCCGAGCCGGTCGAGATCGCAAACGCAGGCTCCGGCTTCGGTTGCGACTCCCGTGGTGGTGGTTCCCGCGCCCGTGCCGGCTCCTGTGTCCGCGGCGGTCCCCGCCGTGGCCGACAAACAGCCGGAGGCCATGGGCATCCTGGTCGAGGCTCTCCAGACCCTTCAGTCCGAGAAGCGCGAACGGTTCTGGTCGTCGTTGATCAAGACCGCCATCCGGCGCAGACACCCGTCGTTCGAGGAATCCTCCTACGGCTACCGCGGGTTCGACCGGATGCTGGAGGACGCGGCGGCCAAGGGCCTCGTGACGCTCGAGCGGGATGCCGCGAACCGGACGTATATTGTGAAGGACTTCAAGGCGGCGGAAATCAATGTGGCGGCCGTGGCAGATGTTGCGGCGGTCGAGGAACCGAAACCGGTCGCCAAGAAACCTGCAAGAAGTCGCCGGCCCCGGCGGCGGACCCGCAAGCCCGCGGCCGCGAAGAGCTGATCTGCGATCGCACTTCGAAATTCTGGCGATTCGTACCCGCGTGGTATGACAGAATCATTCTCGTCAGAATCATGGAGTGGGGAGAGAATCTCAACCACCCGGCACATGATTCTGCCGTCAATCGTTCTGTCGCAGCAGAGTGGTTTGCCGGTTTAGAAGAACACCTCTTCAGACCAGAACAGCGCTCGCTCGATCACGGGCTTTTCCGTGCGGATTCGGCTTTTGATCTTCTCCAGAAGCTTGAGGTACATCCGCAGGACCTTGCTCACGTCTTCACCCATTTCCCGGCTGTTGAACAGTTCCGGGTCGCGGTCGCCGAAATCGAGGTTGGACTGGATCGTCTTCGCCGCGATCGGGAATCCGAGGTCGTGGCCGGTCAGCAGCAGCCGGCTGTCGGAACGGGTGTCCTCGCGCTTGCAGGCGTCGAGATACCAGGTTGGCGAGTCCGTGATCGTATCCACGTGGAGCAATTCGAGGATCTTTTTTTCCTTCCGGAACAGATCGGCGATTTCGTCGACCGGCACGCTGAACGTCCGCATGGCGACCACTTTCTCCATGAAGACCAGGTAGGCCTCGCTGTACCCCTCCTGCTTGCCGGGAACGTACAGGTCCAGGTTGGTTTGGAGGCTGTGAATCAGGGGCGCAGGCTTTCCGGCTTCCCTGCAGAATTCGTTGAACGTGAGCTTTCTCGCCATGGGTCTTCTTTACTCAATCCACGAAAGAGGGGAAAGCTTTTCGCACGCGCTCGAGATGCGTGCTGGTGTATCCGTTGCCCTGCAGGACAAGGAACAGCGACAGCAGGTCCTCCACGTTCAGCGTATAGCGCGCTTTCGGATTCTTCTCCACCTGCTTGAACAACCGGCGGGCGACCTTCCTGACGGTCAGCGGCCGCCGCGCGGCCTTCGCCGGCTCCTGCGTGCCGGTCAGTTCGGCGATGGCTTTCTCCAGCACGTCCTTTTCCGTGCCAGGCTGCGCGTCCAGGGCCGTCCTGCAGATGTTGCGGGCCTTGTTCCACGAGAGCTTGCCTTCGTCGAGCAGCTTCCGCAGGCGCGGGTCCATGCCGGGCACGTAGCGGACGATGTCCTCGATCCACGAGACGCTCTTGTCGAGAAAAGCCGCGATCTTGGACTTCTCCCAGTTGGCGTTGTTCAGGTAGATCACGGCGTCGAAATAATCGCTCGGTTTCGCGTCCAGCCGGTCGGCGTTCAATTTCAGGTTCAGCGCGCGCATCTCGTCGAGTTCGCCGTCCACCACGCGGACGTCGATGCGGTCAAAGTACCCGGCGTGCCGGCTTCGGATGTCCTTGATCGCCGTCAGCCGGTGAAAGCCGCCGACGAGGAAATACTCACCCTGCTTGCGTTCCCAGACGATCAGCGGTTCCAGCAGGCCGTTCTTGAGAATGTCCTCCGCGTAATGGGCCACCTTCTGCTCGTTCAGCGGACGATGGTTCGAGATGCAGGGATGGATGTGAATCTGGTCGATCGATACGTAATCGTAGCGTTTCGTGGTCAGCATGTTGTTCTCTCGTTTCAGTGTTGTTATGGAATGAAATCCGCGCCCGAGGGGGCGCGGAAGGCAGGAGTGTAGTCCGCCCTTTCCGGTTTACAATGAAATTGCGGGGGCGGGTTCAGGGATTCAGCGGTTATCCCCGTCGCCGTGGAGCTTGGCCTCCACTTTGCGCTTGGCCAGCTTGGCGAGGTTCTCCTCGGCGATTTCCTGCAGGTCCAGGTTCAACTCCGTGGAAAGCGCGGCGATATACCACAGCACGTCGCCGAGTTCCTTCTTGATCGCGGCGCGCCGCTCTTCGGTGACGATCCCACCGTCGTCGCGGATCGCCTTCTTCAGTTTCTCGCTGGTTTCACCGGTCTCTCCGGCCAACCCGAGCATGGCGTAGGTCCAGTTGCCCTGGCCCTTGCCGGGATAGATGGCCGTCGTGAACGCCCGCGCCTGGTATTCCTTGAATGTAATCATGACACGTCCTTTTGAGGTCTTGTATCGCAAAGCGGCCGCGGTGGGAAGCGAACGATGCGTCCCATCAGGCGACCGCGGCGACTCCCAGTTGATCGCGGACCTTTTCCAGGGCCGCGTCCTGTATCTGCTTGATCCGGGCGCGGGTCAGGCGGAGCGCGTGGCCGGTCTCCTCCAGGGTCAGCCCCTCGAAGAAACGAAGCCGGATGATGTTGCGCTCGCGCGCGGGCAGATGCCTCACGGTGTCCCAGATTTCCGCCTTCTGCACCGTGTCCGGGATGACCGGCGCCGCCGTGTCCTTCATCAGGTCATACAGCGTGGCGTCGTTGTCGGGGCCGGTTTCGGCGTCCAGCGAAACGAGGGAACTGGGGAGGCGCTTCGAAGCGCGGATGGCCGCCTTCGCCTTCTTGACCTGCGTGAAGGGGAGGGCGGTCAGACTCATCAGTTCCTCGTCGCTCGGCTCCCGGCCGTGTATCTGTTTCCATTCGTCCATCACCTTGCTGACCGCGATCATGGCGTTGGACAGCCGCTTGCAGATACTGCCGGAACGCACGTGGTCCCTGAAGTAGTTGGCGAGGCGGTTCATCACCGCCCTCTGCGCGTAGGCGATGAACGGCGAGCCGCGCGTGAAATCGAACCGGCGCACCGCGTGGGAGAGAGCCCGGGACCCTTCCTGCAGGAAGTCGCCCAGCCAGATCTGCCCGAGCCAGAAATAGGGGCGCAT
>CALMZY010000047.1 GCA_937870865.1 uncultured Lentisphaerota bacterium
CCATGTTGCCCGTGCCCTTGAACTCTTCGAAGATGACTTCGTCCATCCGGCTTCCTGTATCCACCAGCGCCGTGGCCACGATCGTCAGGCTTCCCCCGCCCTCGATATTACGAGCGGCGCCGAAGAACCGCTTCGGCTTGTGGAGCGCGTTGGCGTCCACGCCGCCGGAGAGGATCTTGCCGCTGTGCGGCTGGAGCGTGTTGTACGCACGCGCCAGGCGCGTGATGCTGTCGAGCAGGATCACCACGTCCCGCCCGCACTCCACCATCCGCTTGGCCATTTCGATGACGATTTCCGCCACCTGCACATGCCGTTCGGGCGGCTCGTCAAAGGTCGAGCTTAGCACCTCGGCCTTCGTGTTGCGCTCCATGTCCGTCACTTCCTCGGGCCGCTCGTCGATCAGCAGGACGATCAGCTTCACCTGCGGGTTGTTCGCGGAAATGCTGTTCGCGATTTTCTGCAGGAGCACCGTCTTGCCTGTCCGGGGCGGCGCCACAATCAGCCCGCGCTGGCCCATTCCGATCGGTGTCAGCAGGTCCATCACCCGCATGGAAATTTCGTCCGGCTTGGTCTCCAGCACCAGCCGCCGGTTCGGGAACAACGGCGTCAGGTTCTCAAACGGGACCTTGTTCCGCGACTTGTCCGGATCGCCGTCATTGATCCGGTCGACCTTGAGCAGGGCGAAGAAACGCTCCTTGTCCTTCGGGGCGCGGATTTCACCTTCCACGAGGTCGCCGGTCCGCAAGGCAAACCGCCGGATCTGCGAAGGCGAAACGTAGATATCCTCCGGGCACGGGAGATAGTTGTAATACGGCGAACGCAGGAAGCCGAAGCCGTCCGGCAGGATTTCGAGAACGCCGCGGCCGAACATCGTGCCGTTCAAGCGCGCGTTGGCCTTCAGGATCTCGAAAATCAGTTCGTGTTTCCGCAGGGCGCCGAGGTCCTGCAGGCCGTAGCTGTCGGCCATCTTGACGATCTCGGGCACGGGAAGAACCTGAAGCTCGAACAGCTTCAGCGTCTTGCCGGTGCCGCGCGGCCGCTCCTGGACGCGCGGATCGCCGTTCTGGGGCTCGTCGGCCACCGGGACCTGCTGGGTCGGCGCCGCCATTGGATCGACAGGCGTGGACGCCTGCACGGGCGCGGGCGCCGGTTGAGCCTGTGAAGGCTCCTGCAGGGCGGGAATATCGTCGCCCCTGTAATGGTCCTGCGCGGCGTTTCCGCGCACCGGCCTGCCTCTCCTCGGTCTTCCGCCCATTCGTGGATCTGCCATGTTACTACCTCTCCTCTCTGACAATTTTCCGCCACACTTCCCGTGTTTTCTCTTCCAGTGAAGCCATGCTTCCGTTGTTATGAATCACGTATTCCGCTTTCCTGATCTTCTCTTCCATCGGCAGTTGCGCCGAGATCCTCGCACGCGCCTCGACCTCGGACAGCCCCCGCCTCATCAAACGCTCCATGACCAAATCTTCCGGAGACGCCACACAGATCACGGCGTCCCATGGTTCAGTCCATCCCACCTCGAACAACAGGGGCACAATGGCCACCGTGGTCCATCCCTTGGCCGTCTCGCCGGCAATCCATTCCCGCAGCGAATCAATCACCGCCGGGTGGATCAGCGACTCGAGCGTTTTGCGCTCCGCCTCGTTCTCGAAAACACGCCGCCCGAGAGCCGGCCTGTCGATCTCGCCATCCGAGCCCACAATCTTCGTGCCGAACCGCGTCACAATCTCGGCATACAGCGGTTTACCGCGGCGAATCAGTCCGTGGGCCACCGCATCGGCATCCCTGACCAGTGATCCCTCGCGCTCGAGGATGCGACCGACCTCGCTTTTCCCGCAGGCGATTCCGCCCGTAAGCCCGATGGACAACCCCTTTTTCATCGGTTGATCCGCTCCGCATCCCGCCCCAGTATGCCCTGATCCTTCAGGACCTCCACGTGCCGGAGAATCTCCTGGACCCGGTCGCTTTCCGGCTGCACCAGCAGCCCGGCCACCGCACGGTCCTCGGCTTCATCCAGCAGCCCTCGTTCCAAAGCCTCCTGGGCCGCGTCGCCAAAGCGGTTCGCCACAACCGATTCCTCGCCGTTCAGGATCTTGAACACCCGGTACTTGCGGTTTCCCCAAAGGAACCGGAAGCCCGCGGCCCGATCCATGTCGAACTCGAACAGGTACGCCGGGCAGTTCGTGGACGGCTTCAACGCGCCAACGAAGTACCGCATCTGCTGTTCGGGAGAGAAACTGGAGAACTCGCCGAGTGCATACACGTAGTACTGCGCCCCGTACCGCCCCGCCCAGTCTCTCAAATCCTTCTCCGTGCCCTTGAAGAGCGCCTCGCCATACCCGCGAACCCGACCGCGAATCTCCTTCGACTCGAACTTCGGATGCAGAACGATCGGGCACCCGCCATAGGTCAGGATCGACGAACTGACCCCGAAATTACCGAGCACCGGCTCCGGCCTGACATACCGGTGCAGCCACTGCGTCAGCTCCTCGATCTCCTTGTAATAAACCCGGCGCCCCCACCGCTCCGGCCGCGTCAACGTATGAGCGGCTTCCACGGTCATCCCCGTCAACAAAAGGCTGATGACAACGACGCGCAACGCCCAGCTTCGCCCGGCCCCGGCCCACCCTCCCAGCA
>CALMZY010000048.1 GCA_937870865.1 uncultured Lentisphaerota bacterium
CGCTGATGCAGAACGACTGCGGCTCGTTCCAGAATTTCTGGGTGCGGCTGCGGTTTGAGCCGCAGTCGCCGTGCGTGTTCACGCGCGGGCTGGACTTCATGCCGCTGCCGATCCGGCACGGCGAAGGAAAGATCTTCACGCTCGACCGCGACCTGCTCGCGAAGATGGAGGCGCGCGGCTGCGTGGCGTGCCGCTACGCCGATCCGATGAGCGGAGCGGCGACGATGGACTTCCCGCACAACCCGAACGGCTCGCTGAACGCCATCGCGGGCCTGTGCGACCCAACGGGCAGAATTTTCGGCCTCATGCCTCACCCCGAGGCGTATCTCCATCCTGAAAACCATCCGCAGTGGGATCTTCAAAACCTGCGCGGCGAGCTGCCGGCGTACGGGCTCGGCCTGAAGATTTTCACGAACGCGGTGGAGTGCCTGCGGCAGGCGTAACGCGAACTCTATAAGGGGTAGGGCGAGGCTGCTTGCCCTGCGAAGCGCTTCGCGAAGCACGGGTCCCTCCCGAGCTGAGAGAAGCACACCGGCTCAACCGGGCCTACTCCGCCGAAGCGGCCGCTTCGGCTGCGAAGGCTGGAAGGCTTCGCCCTGCCAAGTCCGCGCCGCATTCTCACCTCAGCCACGGCGATGCCGCGGGCTTCTGAAGCTCCAGCGACCTAATCGAGTCGAGCGGTTGTGTCGGAGGTGTCACAGAGCTCGGCGCGGAGGGTGCGGTATCGCGGAACGATATCCGGCCGGGCATGCCTCCATCCCAGGATCTGCCGCCCAGATCGTGAACCGGCGTCGCGGGCATGGGTTCGAACCCAATGGCCGTCACGGAAGGCCGTTGCGCCGGTTCCTGCGGACCGGGGTTCAGGGGCATCGAGGCGCGGTTCCCGACCTCCGGGTTCAGCTTCGGAAGCTCCAATCCGCCCGTCGGTTTCCTGGGTTCGACCTTGGACATGGATAGAAGCGCCTGCGTCTGCGGCAGCTTGCCTGCCGGCGTCGCGTTCTTGTTCCACAAGTTCTCGTTGCCCCAGGATGCGTCGGCTCCAAACTTCTGATCGCGAGGCGTGTCGGCCGCCGTGCGGTTCCGGGGACTTTCGACGGCGGTCGGGCCGTCTCTTTTCTCCGCACGCTCGTCCTCGTCTTCCGGCGGCTCCCGCTCGGTCTTCTTTCTTTCCTTTTCCGTTGTCGCGGTGGATCCGGAGACCGGCTTGAAGGAGGAGTTCCGTACAGTGCCGCCGATCTTGGGCTTGCTTTCCTCTGGGAGCGCCGAGCGCGGCTGGTACTCGTTCTCCTCCTCTTCGGTTGCCTTCTCCTCGGTCTGGGCCTTGTCTTCCTGTTCCTGCTGGCGTTCGCGCATGTCGTCCGCCAGCCATCCCCATCCGGACGGTTGGGTTTCTTCCTTCGGAGTCAGCTTTGCGTCCGGGTTGTCCTCTTTCTTTTCCGGCGCCTGGGGAAGAATCCAGTTCTTGTTCTGCTGTTTGTCGCGGGGCGACTTGGCTCTTGGTCCGGCAGGCCGGAATTGAGATTCCGGCGGCGGCGTTTCGGGGATCAGCAACTCGAGGTCGGTGTTCCGGAAATTCGGCCTCTTCTCCATATCCAGGGAGCTGTCGGGCACCTGCAGAGTGATGGGCGTGGTATGCATCTGGATTCGGCCGCTGTACTGGCGGGTGGTGCGGCTGGGCGTACCGGTTTGGGCCCATGCCGCGCCCGTCAAAAAGGCGGGCATGAGGCACAGCGCGAAAACGGCTTGTGAAACACCCTTCATGAACGCGAGGATACCGCGAAAAAAGGGGCCAGTCAAACTGGGCAGCCGGCCCGCTTTCTGGTAATTTCCCGCCCATGCGCTCACGTCATGTCCTCTATGCCGCCCTGTCGGTCCTGCTGTGCGCAGGCCCGGTGTCCGGCCTGTCGGTCCGTCTGAACGGCGACCGGATATCCATCACGGCGAACCGGGAGCCCCTGGTGGAGGTCCTGACGCGGATCGCGCAGTCCGGCGTCAATGTCCGGGTCGATCCGCAGGTGCGCGGAGAGGTGACCGCCGACGTGAAGGACGCCGATGTCCAGGAGGCGATGGACGGGCTGCTGAGCCGGTTCGGCTACGTGTTGATCTGGAACGTCATCGAAGGGCCGCTCGGGCCGATGCCGAAGCTCGACGAAATCCAGGTTTTCTTCCCCGGCAAGAAGGAAAAGATCCAGCCCCTTCTCGGCACCAACGCGAATTACGCGGTGACCACGGGCCCGTCCGGCGGGCCCGAATTCGTGCAGGACGAAATCCTCATCGGCTTCAAGCCGGGCACGCGCCGCGATGCCGTCGAGCTCCTGCTCAGCCAGATCGGCGGGACGGTGGTGGACAGCATTCCAGGCCTCGGCATCTACCGGGTCCGGCTGGCGCCCGGCACGAATCTCATCGCGCTGATCCAGCAATTGGAAAAGAACGCGCTGGTCGCCGTTGTGGAACCGAATTACATCGTCGACGCGCCGGCGCCGGGCGCCCGGAACACCGCCGAGGCCGGAAACGCGGGAAGCGATGACATTTCCGTGCCGCCGCCGCTGGAGAACGTGGCGGCGCTGGCGATCCTCGATTCCGGTCTCATGCCCATCAAGGGGCTGGACGACGTGGTGGTCGGCCGCTACGACGCCGTGAACCCGGACCGATCGCTGGGCGACTCGCTCGGTCACGGTACGCAGATGGCCTTGATTGCCTCGGGCGCCGTGAGTCCGCAGGAGGGAACGGACTCGCTGTCCGTGCCGCTGGTTGCCGTGCGCGCGTTTGACGACAACGGGCGGGCGTCCAATTTCGGGCTGATGAAGAGCATGTCGTACGCGTTGGAGAACGGCGCGCGCGTGATCAACATGAGCTGGGGCACGGAGGTGAAGAGCGATTTCATCTCCACGGCCGTGGCCCACGCGCAATCGAAAGGCGCCATCCTGGTCGCCGCGGCCGGCAACGAGCCGACCGGGGCGGCGATGTATCCGGCGGCGTACCGCGACGTGATCGCCGTCAGCGCGCTGGCTGAAGGCGGCGCGATTTGGGCGAACTCCAACTCCGGCGATTTCATCACCCTGGCGGCCCCGGGCTATGCCACGTTTCCGGTGGGATACAAGGGCGGGGCGGGCGCGTATGCGGGCACTTCGATTTCGAGCGCGTACGTATCGCGCGCGCTTGCGCTGTACTTCGCCAAGCATCCCAAGGCGACCGCTTCCGAGGCAATCCAGGCGCTCAAGCACGCCGTGACCGACATCGGCGCGACGGGGCGGGACTCCCAATACGGCTACGGGGCGCTGGACGCCGCGGCGATGGCGCGATTCCTGAGGTAGGAGGCCCCCGATGATGCGGTCGGAGACCGCTTCTACACATCCCCGTATGGGTTGTGTAACTTGGGCGAAGAGGTACACTTCCTATATGAAGATTCTACGTGCTCTACGTCCGGCCTTCGCGGTCGCCATCCTGGCCACCAACGCCTTCGCGTGGAGCGGGCGCGTGCACATGGACATCAATCGCGCCGCGGCACTGAATGTTCCCGACGAGATGGCCGCGTGGCGCGATTACGCGAAACTCCTCGGGCTGGAAAGCATCCGGCCCGATCTGTGGAAGGGCGCGGACGAAACGGAAGGCCCGCGGCACTATCTTGATGCCGAGCGCTACCGCCCGCTGGCGATCACCAACCTGCCGGCCGTCCGGGCGAGGGTCCGGGCGCTGACCGGGAGCGACGCGGTTGAAAACGGTCTTCTTCCGTGGATCATCATCGAAGTGGAGAACCGGCTCGCGCAGGCGATGGCCGGCAACGATTGGGAAGAGGCGGCGCGGTATGCCGCCGCGCTCGGGCACTACGTGGGCGATGCGCACCAGCCGCTGCACCTGACGGAGCATTACGACGGGAGCCGCGATCCGAACGGCAAGGGAATTCACATGCGGTGGGAGGAGGAAATGCCCTTCTTCTACTGGAAGGAGACGCTGATCCGGCCGGGTCCTGCGGAGTACGTCAAAGACCCCTGGAGCGCTGTCCTCAAGCAGCTTGATCAGGCGCATGGATACTACCGCGAGCTTTACGCGGCGGATAAAGAAGCGCGTGAAGCCTCGGACGAACAGACTGACAGTCCTGACTACTACCGGGCGATCTGGAAAAGGACGCAGAAGATATTTGTCGGCCAGGTCAGCGACGCGGTCACCGATCTGTCGAGCCTGTGGTACACGGCGTGGATCAGGGCCGGGCGGCCTCCGATTCCAACACCGCCCAAGCATGTTTCGGATCAATCCATCTGGGTGGAAAAGCCGAAGCAGGTCATCAACGAATCGTCTTTCCCGATCGTCGTGATCTGCGGCGCGGCCGGCCTTCTCGTCGTGCTTCTCATCCTGCTGAGCCGGCGGTTGTAGGACGCCCTCCCGACAGTCCGCCGGGGACGGCGGACGCCACACCAAAGGGTCACGCAGAAGGAAGACGTGAACCGAGGATGGCGCGGGTGGTTGCTTATAGCAACGAAGAGGAACCACGAATCAACACGAATAGACACGAATGGGAAGCGGGAAGATTTTTAACGCAAAGGCGCGAAGAAACGCAAAGGGGAAGAGGGGAACAGAAGGAAACGAAGACGGGATGAGGTGAACGGAAAGAGTGTAGCGCTGTTGCGGGGAGTTGATCTCTGACCTCTGACCGCTGACCTCTGCGGGAGGGGGCTTCGCCCGGACAAGAAGGCGTGAGGGTGGTTGAGGCGACGACGACGAGGACGAGGACGAGGGAAGATGTGATTGCCGGCTGTACGGTTGGCCGCAATG
>CALMZY010000049.1 GCA_937870865.1 uncultured Lentisphaerota bacterium
ACCTTGATGCCGAAGGGGTAGGGCTGGCCCGCCGGCGCGTCGCCGATGTCCTGGTAAATGCCGGACGTGTCGTTGCCCAGGATTCGCCAGTGATGGTACGCCATCATGCACTGCCCGCTGAGCACCGGGCTCCACGTGGTTTCCCGGTTGAACCATCCACCCCACCTTTCCCAATGGACGGCCCGGTCGCTCACCCAGTTGTATCCGGATCCGGTATCCACCGGTTCCTCGAATGACGAGTTCTTTAGCACCTCAACTGCGTCCGACACACTCCCCAGAAGGAGTCCGCCTGTCGCCACGCACGCAACACCGAATGTAGATCGTATTCTCATGACGACCCTCCAGGAACCATCCTCGTGCCGGGAACGGTCCCACTTGTTCCCACCAATTTAGCATTAAATGGGGCTGCGGCAAGCATTATTTGAATAAAATGAGCGGGAACGTTCCCGCCACGGCTTGCGGGCTGTTGGCAGGGGAGGGCCTTTTTCTTGTGGCGCACGCAAATTTGTGTTACTGGGCTTATTTCAACGACTTGTGTGTGTTGTGCCGGGGATCGCGGCCTAAACAACGGGGCGAAAAAGGGGTTAGTTCTTGAGATGCAAAGCGATGGACGCTCGAATACGCGGGAAGCTCCGCCGAGTGACGGGGGTTCCGGGCGCTGGGGTTGTTCTGCCGCGATGTGCTGTGGGTGTTGTTGTTGTGCTTGGGAGTTCGGATTGCGCGTCCCGGGGATTGCCGTCCTCCGGTCGCGAGGAGGTGGCTCATGTCCCTGAGAACGTGCGTGCGTGGTGAGTCCAAGTGCCGCCTGAAGTTTCCTCTTCTCCTTCTGGGGTGTTTTCTCCTCGGCCATTCGGCGGTTGCCTTTTCAGCCTTCATTACGATGACCAACGGGTATTTCTACGACGCCGGCCGGACGAATGCGTGGGTGCCGCACGGGATCGCCTACCAGACATGGAACCGGCCGCTCGGGGTCTGGCAGACCTTTGATCAGATCGATTACGACCTCGATGAGATGAAGAAGATGGGGGCGAACTCCATCCGCGTGGATTTCGTCTGGCAGCACATCGAGGAAGACGGCGACAACCAGTGGAAATGGGAGAATTACGACTACCTGGTTCAGGCTGCGGAAGCACGGGGCCTTCGCATCTTCGCGCTGATCGGTTACCAGTGGCCGCCCAACTGGTTCCCCGACGAGTGGTACACGATGCATCCGCCGGACTACGACTCCGGGGGCATTTATCACCCCACGCGGTGGAGGTCCGATATCATCAACTACGAGCGTCCGGAGGCGCGTGCGCAGTACCAGGAGTGGTTTCAGAACGTGTGCTCGCGCTACAAGGATTCGAAGGCGATCGTGGCGTGGATCATCGGCAACGAATCCGGATTCCTCGGCCTCTGGAGCGGATTGCTCGACGGGTATGATCCGGAATGCGAAGCCGCGTTCCGGGGCTGGTGCCAGCTCAAGTATGGAACCATGGCCAGGGCCAACGAGACATGGGGTTCCTCCTACACGAACTTCAACGAAGTCACGTTCCCCTCGGAGTATCGCGCGTACGGCGTGGAGGGGGCGGTCTGGGCCGATGCCGTCCAGTGGCGGGAGGACGCGATCGCGAGCTTCACGGCGGTCGGCGCGGCGGCGGCGAAGGCGGCGGACACGAACCACCTGATTTCGTATTCCACCGTCGGCATGCAGTGGGGCGAGGAGGATTGGCGCTATCACGCGGAAGACCGCGGTAAAATTACCGAGGCGTGCGCCGCGAGCAATGCGCCGGTGGACTTCTTCTCCGTGAACAACTATCCGTGGTCGATCCTCGGGCACGAGTCGCAGAACGGGCACTGGGGAATCTCGTACACGAAGAAAGTGTCCGGCATTCCCGTGCTCTACAGCGAGACCGGGTTCACGAGCTCGGAGACAATGTGGCCGGGAATGAACGAACAGCGGCAGGGACCCCTGATCCGCAACGCGATGTGGGAAAGTCTCGAGGCGGGGGCGATCGGTACGCACGTGTTCGCGTGGCACGACCGGCCGTACATCACGGACCGTGAAAAGGGGTTCGGCATTCTCTACGCGAACCGCGTGATCAAGCCGGCGTTCTGGGTGTGCCGCGACATGTTCACGTTGATGGACCAGAGCCTGCTTGAAAATCATCTCCGCGGTTCCGCGGACCCGACCCCGGATGTGGCGTTTCTGTGGACGGCGGCGAACGACTCCCAGTACAACCGGTACGAGTGCGAGATGCAGCAGATTGCGGGCACCCTCGAGCGTCTTGGATATGAGCCGTGGTTCATGGACCTGGAGGATCTCGCGGCGGGCGCTTACACCAACTACCGGGCGATCATCCTTCCGCGAAACATGCGGGTGGAAACGAACGTGCCGGGCACCGACAAGGGCGTGCTCGAGTTCCTGCGGACCGTCGTGATTTCCAACGGCGTGAACGTGATCGCGACCGGCGACCTGCCGGGCCTGCAGGATTTCAACGGGCGGCCGATGACGAACTTCGTGGATGAACTTCGCGAGTTGTTCGGGGTGGATGCCTCGGATATCGGCGGTTACGAGACTCCCCAGAAACAGCGCGAGTATGTCTCGTCCTACTGGGCCCCCGTGACCGTGCGGTTCACGACCAACGCGCTTGGGCCTCTGGGCAGCAGCTACACGTACAAGCCGTACACGTGGAAGTACAGCGACGAAATCATGTTGTCGGGAGGCACGCTCTGGGCGGAGATGGACAGCCTGCGGAACAAGAGTTTCGAGAGGGGTCCGTACAGCGGCACGAGCGTGCCGGAGTGGGGCGTGTGGGGGACGCTTGCCAACGAAGACGATTGGGGTTGGGCCCTGGACGGAACGAACATGATTCACCTCTGGGGGGATTCCGGCCTTTGGCAGGATTTCCCGGTGGTGCCGTTCGGCCGCTACACGGTCAGCACGTACTTGCGGTCGAATCATGACGACCCGCTCCGCGGCGGCGCCCACGCCACCGTTTCGATCGAATGGTATGACAAGGTAGGCGCGATCCTCGGGACCAACGCGAGCGCGCGGCTGGCCTCCATGACGCCGGGCGATTCCTGGGTCCAGTACAAGGTCGATGCGATCGCCCCCTCCAACGCGTGGACCGGACGCCGCTTGATTCGGTGCGGGGGATCGGTGGGCGATGCCCCGAACCTGATCGCGAACGGCACGCTGGCCGGGACGAACGAGGCGCCGGACGGCTGGAACTCGTGGAACAACGCCAATCACGCCCCGGCCGCCGGCACGTACCAGTCGGCGAGCAACGCGTGGGTGTTCTGGTGGGACAGCGGGATTTTCCAATCGGCGACCAACACGTTCATGGCGGGAGACGTGCTTGAGTTCAGCGGGTACCTTCTGAACCCGGGGGCGGATGCGCTGCGCAACGGCGACAAGTACGGTTCGATCGAGTTGGAGTTCTACAGCAATGCGACCCTGATGGCGACGCATATTGCCTCTCCGGTCGTGAGTTCCAACAGTCCGTCGGATACGTGGATCTACTCGTCGGGCTTCACGACGGTTCCGGCAGGAGCCACGCGGGCCCAGTTCGTGGTCCGCTGCAGCGGAGCCTCGGGCGATGGGCGGTTCTATGCCGACGACCTTTCGCTGTCCAACAAGTCGCCCGGCGGCGCGGTGTACGTGGATAACAAGCAGTGGTCTCCGGCGGTCGTGACCAAGAACCACGGCGCGGGCGCCGGCAAGGCCGCGATCTTCCTTTACGGCGCGGGCGACAACAAACCCGACGGCAACGAGGATACGAAACCCGACGTACTGCTCTGGAAGTGGCGGTACGAGGTGTTCGCGTCCATCTTCACCAACTACTTCGGCATTCCGCCAAAGCTTCACCTCGTGGGAACGAACGCCTGCTATGCGCTGGCCGATTACCGGACCTGCACCAACGGGTCCATCCTGATGCAGTTGAAAAACTACTTGTACGACACGAACTACCCGACCGGCGGGGACCCGCAGACGTTCACCATCGTGAGCGACCTGGTGACGGGCAAGACGATCCGCGCGTTTCAGCAATGCTACAACATCGAGACCAACAGCGACGGCGTGTTCCAGGTGAGCCTGCCCGCGGACGGACAGGAGATGCTGCTGGCATATCCGCCGTCGGCGTCCACGAACAACGTGCTGTGCCAGATCGCCGATGCGCCGTCCACGGTTCATCCGTACGGGGACCAGACGTATGGGATTACGGTGAAGTACGACAGCGCCGGCAAGACGGGGCTGGTTCTGAAGGTCGCGTTCATTGGGACATCGAACAAGATCTATCAGATCCTGGAGACCAACTGCGTGGCAGGCGCGGGTGAGAACACGTTCTGGATGTGGATCCCCGATCCTGACTTGTCCGACCCGAACTACAACTCCACGGCACAGGGCAGTTCGTACGAGTTCAAGGCATGGATGGAAGACAGCGCGAGCAACCAGGTTGCGGTCACGCTTCCGCGAACCACGGCGCTCGAGTGGGGGATTGCGCCGACCAGCCAGGTGCCTTTGCACATCACCAAGGGCGATGTGACGAACCTGCCGGTCGTCTGGGAAGACATGTACGAGCAGCTCTACTGGCAGAACACGCCGCTGGCGCGCGGGGTCTCGTTTCCGCCGCGCGTCGCCGTCTATCGCTCCTCGAAGACGGAGCGGTTCTACTCGAACCAGTACGCGCGCGTGAACGAGGTCTGCGACTGGCTCGAGAGCCTCGGCTATGAAAGCGCGAACCCGCAGGATGTCTCGTTCGACAACGTGACGGTCTCCGTGTCGGCCGGCACGAACAGCGGGATCGAGGCGTTGTTTGCGGATGACGTGGAGTCCGGCACGAACGACTGGACGGCGACAGGCCTGTGGCGGGTGACGACGGATCTTTCCGCCAGCCCCGGCAGCAGCTGGGCTTACTACAACGGGTCGAACTATGCCACCGGCGCCCGAAGCACGGGCGCGCTGACCCGCGTCGTGTCGCTCTCGAACGCGACGTCGGGCGCGTCTCTTCGGTTCAAGAGCTGGTACGAGACCGAGGACACCGGCACCTTGTGGGACCGCAAGCTGGTCCAGGTGTCGACCAACGGAACGGATTGGAAGCTTCTGCTGCAGATCTCGGGCACGAACAAGCAGTGGGTTTCGCATGTGGCGGACCTGGGCGCGTATGCCGGAACAAGCGTCTGGATCCGGTTCTACTTCGACACGATCGACTCCGTGAACAACCAGTACCGGGGCTGGCGACTCGACGACGTCGAGATTGTCGCCCTCCAGACGGAAACAGCGGAATTGTTCGCGGAGGACATGGAGTCCCCCGCGGATTGGACGGCGGACGGGCTGTGGCGGCAGACCGGCAGCCGCGGCGGCGCGGAGGTCAGCGGGACCAACCGGTGGGTGTATAACAGCGCGGCGGTCACGAATTACAGCACGGGTCAGAGGACGACCGGGTCGCTGGTGTCGCCGTGGATCGACTTGTCCGACCGCGCCTCCGCCCGGCTCACGTTCAAGAGCTGGTACGAGACCGAGGACGAGGGGACCTCGTGGGATCGCAAGCTGGTGTACGTTTCGACCAACGGCAGTTCGTGGACGCGCATTTACCAGGTCGCCGGTACGGCGGGCCGTTGGAACCAGGAGACGGTTGAGCTCGTCGCCTACGCCGGCAGTCAGATCCGGCTCAAGTTCACGTTCGACTCGATCGATGCGCAGAACAACGGCTACGAGGGCTGGTACGTGGACGACGTCAGCATTGCCTCGCTGAAAGGCTTTGGCTCGGCGGCGTTTTCCGACCGCACGGAAAGCGGCACGAACGGCTGGACCGCCGAGGGCCTGTGGCACCAGGCGTCGGATCTCTGCTTCAGCGCGTCGCGCAGTTGGGCGTATAATAACGGGCTCCATTACGACAGCGGGGCGCGCAACAGCGGCGCCCTGATTTCGCCGTGGATCGATCTGACGGAGGCCTCGGGCGCCGCGTTGTCCTTCCAGAGCTGGTTCGAGACCGAGGACGCGGGAACGTCGTGGGACCGCAAACTGGTCTATGTGACGACGAACGGCACGCAGTGGGAACAGGTCTCGCAGATCTCCGGGCCGATCAACCAGTGGTGCGCGCAGACGGTTGACTTGAGCCCGTACTCCGGCGGCCGCATCCGCTTGAAGTTCTTCTTCGACACGGTGGACAACCTGTACAACTTCTACCGCGGCTGGTATGTCGACGACATCGAAGTCCGGATGACGGGCGTTGATTACGTGTTCGTCGAGGACTTCAGCGGACCCGCCACGAACTGGACCCGCGCCGCCGGCGCGGCGAACTGGGATGCCGAAGACGGCGTTTTGCGCGCGTGGCGCATCGGCAACGACGACAATATCCTTTACGCGGGCGATGCCGGCTGGACGAATTATTCCGTCAGCGCGAACATCCGGTACAACACGCAGGGGCCGTATTTCAGCGACGCGGAGATCTACCTGCGCTACCAGGATCGCAACAACTACGTGAAGGTCGGCATCCGGAACTTCTACGGCGCGTGGCGCCTGAAGTACACGGTTCGCGAGAAGACGAACATGGTCGCGCAGGGCTGGATCTACGAGTTCAACAAGACGAGCCAGCCGGTCGAGGGCTTGTGGTACCGGCTCCGGGTCAGCGTGGCGACGAACACCTACACGGTCTTCTTCGACGGCAACGAGGTGGGCAGCTTCACGGCGACGAACTTCGCGTCGGGCCGGATTGCCCTCGGCTCCATGGCGACGCAGCTGGGCATTTGGGAACCACAGAAGGGGTACTTCTTCATCGACGACGACGAGTACTCCTACACTTCGCCCTCCGGCGAAACGCTGACGATCGGATCGCCGCTGAACCTGGATTGGGGATACCTCGTCCAGTTCTTCCCGATGCTGATCCTGCCCGGCACGTACGTCATGAACGACACGGAGGCGGCCAACGTTGGCATATGGCTGACGAACGGATTGTACAGCCTGATGGCCACGGACGGCGGGGTGGCCATGAAGGACGAAACCGGCGCGGACGACCCCGGCCGGCTGGAGCAGGTTTTCGGCGTCGGCACCGCGCGAAGCGATGTGTCCGGAGTGACCGGCACCGAGATCGGAACCAATGTGCATTACGCGACGCTCGATTACACGGCGTCGGCCTTCGTGCCCGGCCAGGGATCCGCGACGGCCTGGAGGACGCTGAACGGGGCGGTCAGCCTTGGCACGCTCTATGGTTCGTCCACGTCGGCGCCCGCGCTGATCTGCCATGTTCATACGCAGAAGGTGGACTCCCCGCCGAAGGCGTTCTGCTTCAACTACGCCATCGACACGGGCGGTCAGATGACGAACGAGGGCCGACGTCTCGCGCAGCGCGCCTTCGAGTGGGTGCAGGGGCAGGCGTACAGGCTCCAACTCGAACTCAAGTACGTGCTCTTCCCCGGAGATCCGGATCTGGATATCCCGGTGTTTACGACGAACTACTGGATCCTGAACGGATGGGGCGCCAGCAACCTCAACGTCCATATCCCGATGGACAATGTGATGACCGGCACAAACCTCTACTGGGTGATGTACGCGTATCCTTGGGACGCGACGAACGGGTGGACCGCGCACAAGGGCTTCTTCTCGTCCGGCAACGATTCCAACGTCATGACCACGCTGGATGGCTTCGGTCTCCAGCTTCTCGGCATCACGGAAGCCGCCTATGCGGGCCGCGACTGGGACATGTGGGTGGCGTATAACACGCAGGGGTCCAACCTGCTGGCGCACTTCGGCCTGAAGGACAAGGGCGATCTGGAGGTGGAGGATAATTTCAACGACGGCAATACGAACGGATGGACGGTCACGCCGCATGCCAACGTCGCGTGGGGCGTGGAGAACGGCTCGCTGCGGGCCTCGGTCACGAACGGCGGCTACGCCTGGATCACCCGCGACGGGCTTTCCGTAACGGGTGCAAACGTCTCGATCGAGTTCGACGCGCGGTGGATGAACGACGCGACGAACACCGGAGACGGCGGCCTGCTGTACCGCGGCGTGGCGCTCGGCATCACCCCGCGCGCGTGCGGCTGGCGCGATGCCGTCACCAACCTGTACACGAACAATCTGCCGGTGCCGGGAGTGTGGCATCATGTCCTCGTCAACATCCGCGACGGCGCGCCGTACCTGAGGAGCGACCTGTTGATCAACGGCAAGGCGGTGTTCCTGGACGATCCGATCGAGGCCACGAACTGGGCGTCCTCCGGACTGGCCCTCCTGAGCCCTTACTTCAAGGGCTCCGTGGAGTGGGACAACTTCCGCGTGGCGGACGAGGAGTACACGCTGACGACGCAATCGGTTTTCGGTCTGCTTTCGCCGACGAACGCGAACTTCTGGCCCAGCGTGCCGGACTACGATCCGGACAAGTGGGAGTATGACGGCACCGCCCTCGGCGGACAGTACCAGTGGTACATCTACTTCAAGGGCGAGGGCGTACACGGCTGGCAGAACGCGAAGGTCTACTTCTCGCCGCGCCTGATGGTCGAGGATTCGGCGTTCCCGTCGAACATGAACGCCGGCGAGTCCGTGGCCGTTCCGATCGAGTGGGAGAACCTGGGCACGAACCAGCCGGCGCGGCTGTACGTCCACCTGGAGAATCCGTTCCTCGGTCAGACCTACACCACGAATATGATCATGGTGACGAACACGGACGGCAGCGCCTACGTGTCCGTGGACGTGCCCGCGACCCTGCCGGCGAACGGCGACTACTCGTGGTCCACGTACCTCTCGCCGACGAACGCGACCAACCTGTGGCTCCAACGCGTCGGATCCGACGACTCGTTCCGGTTCGATGCCCTCGGCATGGCGGTCGAGCCCGAAACCGTGGTTTGGGTGCACAGGGTGGAGTCGAATATGTGCGTGTGCTTCTCCGACATCGGCCTGCCCGAAGGGGCCCGGTTCTTCACGTGGCTGGGCATACATGACGGCGACTACACGAATCCGACTCCGCCGCCGGAGGGCGTAAAGAGCTGGAGAACCCTCATGCCCTCGACCAACACCTCCGCGGGCTGGGGCGTGTTCTACACGAACCTCGTGAATCTGGGCGAGTACGCCCATTTGAAGTTCTGGATGAAGACGGAGGAGAGCACCGTCAAGGTTCAGATCGAGGCGCCCCTGGGTACGCAGAAGACGTTGTACCTCGACCAGATGGGCTGGAACATGACCAATGCGGGCCAGTGGCAGGAGATCAGCGTGCCGATCACGAACTTCGGGTTCGCCGAGTCGCCGACGAATGTCTACGGCGCCTTCATGGCGACCTTGGAGACCATGCCCTCGCGCTACGCGTTCAGCTTCCCCAGCGAAAACGAGGGTTGGGTCGTCATGCAGCCGGGAAGTACCCACGGCATCAACCTGAAGCAGACCACCAACAGCGGCGCGTCCTGGATGGGCCGTCATCCTGGCGGTTCGTACTACGGGGCGAACTTCTACGGCGTGGACTTCCTGGATCCGACCAATGGCTGGATCAGCGGTTACAACGTCGTGCTCGCCACGACCAACGGCGGCGAGTCCTGGGCGGCGCGCAACACCGGCCTGCCGGTGAACCAGTCGTGGTACGATATCGATTTCTTCAACAGCCAGACCGGGTGGGTGTGCGGCTCGATGGGGGTCGCGAGGACGGTGGATGGCGGCCTCAACTGGTCGAGCTTGTTCACCCCCACCGGCAGCAATCTGCGCGCCGTACACTTCGTGGACTCGGACAACGGGTGGGCGGCCGGCACCGGCTTCCTGCTCAAGACGACCAACGGCGGCGTGAACTGGGCCTATGTCATGACCCCGAGCAACGGAATGAGCTGGCGCGACGTGGTCTTCCTGGATCCCACAAACGGATGGGCGTGCGGACAGAAGGACCTTATTATCAAGACGACGAACAGCGGCGCCACGTGGCAGTTGGTGACGGGCACCCCGATGCCGACGACCCTCTATCTCTATTCCATGTGCTGGCCGGATGCGACCAACGGCTGGGTGGTGGGATCGGGGAACAACACAAACAATATGTTCTTCACGCACGATGGCGGCGCCACGTGGCGCGGGTGCACCAGCAGCGTTCCGACCACGTTGCTCACCGTCAAGTTCACGAGCCCGCAGGTGGGCTACGCCGGAGGAGGGGGAGGGTACCTGGTGAAAACGACGAACGGCCTGTCGGCCAACCCGGTTTGGAAGGAAGTCCTGTCGGCACGGGAGTTCTACACGGACCACATACGATGGACGGTCGACCCATGAAAAAAGAATCAAGGGGTGTTTGCATTGCCGCGGGACTGGCGCTGGCCTTCCTTTGTGCCGCTCCAGCCTTCGGTCAGACGACGTCCGATCTGGCCATCGCCGTTTCCGATTCGCCCGACCCCGTGAGGGTGGGGACGAACCTCGTGTATTCCATCACGCTGACGAACGCAGGTCCTCACGCCGCCGCCGATGTCGTCGTCACCGATATCCTCCCGACGAACATGACCTTCGTTTCCTGCGCGTTGAGCCAGGGCAGCTACGAGCAGGTCGAGGATGAGGTCACGTGCGATCTCGGTTCGCTGGGCGTCGGGGCGACGGCCGCCGTGACGATCGTTGTGTTGCCGATCCTGGAGGGCGTCGTAACGAATAACGTTTCCGTCGGTTCGAGCGGCGAGGACCCGGATCCCGGCAACAACCGCGCCTTCTGTGTCACGACGAACCTGCCGCAGAACCGTTCGCCGGTCATCGCTGTGCCCGGTCCACACACCCTGGTCGTTGGCATGGCCACGAGTTTCTTGGTGACGGTTCAGGATCCGGATCACGATCCGGGCCTCGCCGTGGTGAACACGGTCTATCCGGCGGGCGCGGCGTTCGCCAACAGCAACTGGTCGTGGACGGCGGCCGCCGGGTACGCGGGAACGTCGAACCGGGTCGTCTTCGTCGCGGACGACGGGGAAGGCGAGCCGAACAGCATCGTGACCAACAGCACGTGGGTCGTCGTGCTCTTCGACTCGAACGACAACCAGATCAACGACGGGTGGGAGTGGACGCACTTCTCGAACCTGACGACCAGCGCGACCGCGGACAATGACGGCGACAAATCGCTCAACATCGAAGAGTACATCGCGGGCACGCAGCCGACGAACGCGGCTTCTCTCTTCCGCATTCTCGCGTGTTCCGGGAGTTCGATGTCGAGCAATCGAACCGTCACCGTGAGCACCGAGACGAACCGGAAGTACACAATCCGTTTCGCGAGCGGCGCCTATTCCAATAACACGCCGTGGGCGTCGTTCCGGACGGCGGCCAGCGGCGTATGGATCGAAACGCGCGGCTCCACGAACTACACCTTCACCGACGACGAGGGCACCAATACGACCGGCTCGGCGCCGCTGTTCCGACAGTACCGGGTGTCCGTCGAGATGCAGTAGGGGAACCCGTGAGGATACTCTGCATCCTTCTGCTCCTGCTGGCCGCCGCTTCCGGCCAGGCCCGGACGAATCTCATCGTATTCGTGGGCGACAGCATCACCTACGAATGCGACTGGGCCGCGAGGCTGGGAGACCCGCAGATCGTCAACCGCGGCGTTCCCGGCGACACGACCCGGGACATTATCGCGCGGATGGACACCGTCGCCGATCCCCGGGCCCGCTCCTACTTCATCATGGCGGGCATCAACGATCTGAAGCGTGGAATTCCCTGGGCCGAGACGGTTTCCAACATCCGGAAAATGATCCTTATCTTGAGGCAGACAAGCCCGGATGCGGCGATTGTCCTGCAGAGCATCCTGCCGGTGAACAGCCGCGTCCGTCCGTTTGCGTTTGAGACCTCGCTCGTCAAAGACGTGAATGACGAGCTCCGGAAGATTGCGTGCGAGAAGGCCCGCGTTGCGTTTCTCGATCTGTACCCGTTGTTTCTCGACGAGCACGGACGTCTGAAAAAAGAGCTAACGCGCGATGGGCTCCACTTGAATGCCGCCGGGTATGACGTGTGGGTCGAGTTACTGCGCAGGGAAGGCTTCCCGCCGGCCGGGCCCGCGTCAGTAGTTGAATAAATCCTCGCGCCGGAATTTCTTCTCACCGCCCAGCTTGTTCAGCGCGTTGAGAATCTTCAACTGCACATGGGTGGTGAGCCGCCTGCCCTTCCGGGCCTTGTTGACCTGCTTGTGGGTCAGGAATTCCGTCGAGGCCGCCACCAGGTCGGCGTTTTTGAGCCCGAGCCCGTTCAGCACCGCGTCCAGGGGCTGGACGCCATGATCTAGTATGTCAGAATCTCCAGCCATTCCTCGCCTTTGCGCCCAAGTTTCCAACCCTTGGAACTCTTAACGACCAACCGGCAGCCGTTCCGGCCGAGAACCGCCTCGTCCGCTTTCAGGACAACGCACCGGGACTTGCCCAGGGTCAGCCGCTCGGCATCGGTCGAACAGCGCCCGCCCAATGGTGTTCCGTTTTCCGAACAGGAGAGGACCATCGGCCCGCCATCGAAGTCCGGCCCGCTCCAGAGAGAAGGGTAGCGGCGGAAGAATTCCGGACGATTCCGCGCGGCCAGGACGATTTCGAATGCCGGCGGCAGAGTGGCCAGATGCGACCGGAAATCAAGTTCCGGGTTCTGCCGCTGATTCTTGATGAACTTGAGCGGGTCCACGCCGAAGAAATTGCGGCCGTGGAAATTCCCGTGATCCGGCTTCAGCTTCTGCGCCCTGTACCACGAGGCGAAGCGTTCGTTGTTGATCAACCCGATTTCAAAATGCAGGTGCGCGCGCTGCATCGGAATGCCGCCTGACGACGTGTTGCCCATGGTTCCAATCACGTCGCCCGCGGACACGTTCTGCCCGGCCCGCAACGTCTTGGGAACCTCCGCCAGGTGCGCGTAGAGCGTGTACACTTCGCCGATCGGATCATCGTGAAGAAGGACAACGTAGATTCCGTAATTCGAATTGCCCCCGATCCGATTCACGTACCCCACGGTGCCGTCCGCGACCGCGCGCACCGCGTCGAGCGGGCGACCCTGTCGATCGCGGCGCATCGCGGCGATGTCGATCCCCTCGTGGAACGACGGCATCAGCCCGCCGCCGTTCTTCGCCGTGCGCACCGATCCGTAGAGAGCCGACTCGGGGTTGCCCGACGCCGTCGGCTGAAAGACATCTGCCGTTACGCCCTCGAGAAGCCGGGTCTGTTCCGTGGGAAAGACAAAATCCCGCCACGGCGTTGACGCGACCGCCACCTGCGCCGTGACCACGGGTTCAAGCGGGACCCCTTCAACCGCCGCATCCCCACGCCCTCTGCAACTCCTCAGCAAGCCGAAGAGCAGGACATCGGCCAGGATCAACGGCACGATCCAGAGCAGGTGCTTCCATAATCTATTCAGGAACAACGGCTTACGCTCGCGAGGCCGCGAAGGCTGTTCCGGAAGGATGTATCGTGTTCGCCTCATGAAACAAAGGAACATACGTGATCCACAAAAAACGCAGTCCCGTCAAGCGCGGAACCAAGGTTGAGCGATTGTTCCAACGGATGGACGCTGCTGGCCTGCTCGGGAGCAGGCGCGATGGCAGGCTGCAGCTGAAGTCATATCCCGTCTACGGCGTCCTTCGCACGCGCAGGCTGTGGAACCGGATATCGGACGGGGCTGAATTGATATAGCTGATCCGGGCTCCGGTGCCGGTGTAGCTGGAATACCCCGCCACGTTGCTCCATACGCCGGCGATGGGGGAGACCTCTCGCAATGTGTATACGCGCCCCGTGAGGCTATCCCAGCTCACAACATAGCCCGCGCCGGCCCCGTTCAGGTCAATCGAGCCCGCGCCAAAGAAGCTTGCTGAGTTGGTCGGGTTCGAGCCGGCGAGAACTTCCTCTCCATCGGTTTGTGTATCGGCATCCGTGTCCGCCCGGTGCGGATCGCTGTGGTACGTGTACACCTCCAGGCTGTCGGAGAGGCCGTCGGCGTCGTTGTCCGCGCTGGTCGCGGCAAATTCGTACGCGCCCATGTCGACCCGGTTCGTACCGTCGCCGTTGCCGTCGAGCGGCCGCCACACGCCGTCGTAGTCGTTCGACACGCTGGAGAGCGGATCGCCCTTGTCGATGCACGGCGAGTTGGAGAGCAGGCGGTAGTCGCCAGGGAAATCGTTCACAAACTGTGGGTCGTCCGTGATGTTCCCGGTGCCGCCCGGATCGGGCGTCGTGCAGGAATAATCCAACGAGCCGGACGAAAGGGAAACATTGGTGTCCGACACGGCGTAGTTCTGCCAGATGACACTGCTGACGATGGAGCCGCCATACGCGCCCCCGCCCGAGCCGGACACGGCGTCGTTGCCTCGGAGCGTGCAGTGGCGAACCGTGCCGAAGTACGTTCCGCCGCCGGCGTTGCGCGCTGTGTTCCAGAGCACCAGGCAGTTCTCGAGGATTGCGTAGTACGCGGCGCCCCCGACGCCCGTGGACGAGTAGTCGTTGGCGACATTCCCCTCGAGGTGACAGCGATGTGCCGTGCCGTAGCTCATGCCTCCGCCGAATTCGCTGGCGCGGTTGGTATAGATCCCGCAGCCCTCTGCTTCCGCTTGGGAGAGCCCGGCGCCATATTTGGCCGCATTCTCTGGACCAATGGTGCAGTTCCGGAAGTAGCCGTACAGCGCGCCGCCGCCCGAGTTGGCGGCCGAGTTGTCCGCGAGCGTACAGCCCTCAAAAGTGCCCCAGCCGACCGACCCACCGCCGTTCAGGGCCCCGTTGTTTGAAATCACGCAATCGACAATGACGGCCCCGGACTCCGCGAACAACCCGCCGCCAAGCGTCTCGCTGATGCTCTGGATCGGAACGGAACTGCCACGGCTGCGCCCGTCGCACAATGTCACGCCTTCGAGCCGCGCACCGCTGCAGACGTACGCGCCGCGCATCGCCTGGAGGCTTGTCAAAGGCACGCCGAGAATCACGGTCTGCGCCGCCCCGTTCACGCCGCGGACGGTCATGGCGTTCGTGATGGCAACGCGGTTCGAACTGAACACTTCAGCCCCGCCAAGATCGTACACGCCGTTCGAGATGAGTACGGTTCCGCCTTTCGCGCAGATGCTCACCGCCGCCTGGATGTTCGACGCCGCCTTCGCCCACGTGTCGTACGGCGCCGTGTCGCTCCCGCCCTTCGCGACGTAGTTGGTGAAGCTGTCGTGGATTCGGACGCCTTTTGCGACCTCGACGTAGCCGAAGTTGTTCCACGCGCGGTTCGTGACGACGTAGTATCCCGCCTGCGCGTACGCATGTTCGACCACGGTTTCGCTCAAGGCTCCGCTGCCATCTCCAAAGTTCCAGCTGAAATGTTTCGGCCGCTTGCTGATCTCCACGCTGAAGCGGATCGGCACTCCGACAACGGCGTTGGTGCAATCCATCGTCACCACAACGAATATCGACGTGTTCATGCCGGCGGTGTACAGCTCGTCGCAGCCCATATCCACGAAGCCGGACAGCCTCGGCTCACCATCCACATCCACCGCCGCCGCCATCCATTCGGAGTTAGTTCCTTTGTTCAGGCACGGCGAGTTGGTGACCAGGTGCGGGTTCCAAAGTCCGGCAAGGCCCGGCGAGTTCGTGATGTTTCCGGCGCCTCCGGGATGAGGGGTTGTGCATGAGTAGCTGATGACGCTACCACCATGATTCGGAGAGCCGAACTGGTCGCTGTTGTAGTAAATAACGCTATTCGAGATGGTTGTGCCGCTGACGCCGCCGCCTTCCTGCGCGAAGTTGCCGGCGACCGTGCAGCTTTCTGCGTTCCAAACGGCGCGCATCCCGCCGCCCAACTCGCCCGCCTTGTTTCCCGCGAAGTGCGAATTGCGCACGCTCTTCCCCCCATACAGGCCGCCTCCGTCCCTCACGGAGCGGTTCGCGACAAAGGTGCAGTGGTCGATGACGTCTGCGTCCGCGCTCGAGCCCTCGCCGCCGCCGCCGTACACCGCTGTGTTGTTCGAGAGGACACAGTTCACGATGCGGCCGTAATGGAATCCTCCGCCCATGTTCGCGGCACCGCACGTCGTGATTACACAATTAGAGATAATGGCGCCGTCGTACTCGCACCACACGCCGCCGCCGCAGGTCTCGTTCACGGAGTGGCCTTCAGCCAGAGTGAAGCCGTTGGACAGCGTGAAGCCGTCCAGGACCGCGTTGCTCGCGACCCAGGCGCAGCGGATCGCGTTGCTGCCGATCGGACCCTGGCCGACGATCCGGGTGAACGCCGCACCGTTGACGCTCTTCACCGTGATGGCATTTGTGATCGCGATCCGGTTGGTCATGGTTCCGTAGACCGCAACGCCGCCGGTGCTGTACGTGCCGTTGGTCACCATCACGACATCGCCATTCGTGCAGGCGTTGATGGCAGACTGGATGCTGGTCGCGGCGTCGGTCCAGTTCGTGTAAGGCGACGTGTTTCCGCCCGTTGGCGACACGTAGCGCGTTATGGCGAACGAAGACGTCGTGAGAAGGATCAAGGCGCAGACCACGAACAGGAATCGATGTTTCATAAGCCCCGCCGGGTTAGAGGTTACGCTCGGAAGTTACGCGCGCTGTTGTTCTGGGTCAATACGGTTCGCGATGCTGCAGACGCGATTTCGGCGTCATACGTCCCGCGTCGGCAGGCCTGCAGAGCGGTTACGGAGTGGAAGTAGCCGCGCCCGTCCTGCTTCGCCCAAGGCTTCACAGGACAGGCAAGGGCGTGGAGGATGAGGAATGCCACCGGCTTGGGCCGGCGGCTGCGCGAGAAGAATCTACTTCGCCCACTTCGGGCAGACCTTCAGGAAATTACAGCGGCGGCAGGCGGATTCGTTTTCAGTGACGTCGAAGGAATCTTCCTCCGCGAAGTTCTGCTCCGGGTCGGACAGCGGGAACAGCATCTCGTCGGCCGAGTCGCGAACGTAGTCCTTCACGTTTTCCAGCGCGTCGACATCGAGCCGGCGCGACACCTCGCTGCCGTCGGTCAGGTACAGATCCACGGCAGTCACCTGTTCGGCCGTCGTTTTCCATTTCTCGATCGCGTAAAGAATGTAGCACGCAAGCTGGATGTCGTTGCGCTCCGCGTCGGCCTTGCCGGTTTTCCAATCGTAGATGACGACCTTGTCGCCGTCGCGAAACGCGCAATCGAGCTGGACGTACACCTTCAGACCGTCGAGCTGAAATGTCGCGCGCTCCTCGATCTCCAGCCACTCGGTGACGGGCAGTCCGCGCAGCTTCTCGAACACGGGCGAGTGGTAGAAGTTACGGACACATTTCTCCGCGTGATCGGCCGTGGCCTTCCAGACATCGTCCGCGACCGCGATGGCGTATTCGTGCTCGAACAGGCCGCAGACCCGCTTCGGGTCCTGCCGGTACTTGCCGGAACGCGAGTCCTTGAAATCCTTGCGCATGCTCTCAACCATCTTGTTCACGGCCTCGTCTTCGGCCGGAGGCTGGGCGCCGCGGCGGATGAAACCCAGCAGGCGCTCGATGCACTGGTGCACGTGGTCGCCGGCCCACATCTGCCGGGTCTGGAGATGCTTCACGGCGTAAATGTGCCGGATGCGCGCATCGGCGTCCTTCATCCACCCGCCCCAGCCGCCGTAATATTGGAAGTAGTACTTCCGCAGGCATTCGTGGAACGTCTGGTCGCGCGACTTCGACCAGGAGAATTCGTTTTTCAGGTCTTTGCGCATTTCGTCCCGGTCAGAAGTTTAACAGGTCCTTCACGTCTTCCCACGTCAATTTCGCGGCGGCGTGTTCGTCGCGGGCGAGGGTGGCGTCGATGACGGTCTGTTTCTTCTTCTGCATCGCGAGAACCTTCTCCTCGACCGTGCCGCGCGTGATGAGTTTGACGCTGTACACGCTCCGGGTCTGGCCGATGCGGTGCGCGCGGTCGGTGGCCTGGTCCTCGACGGCGGGGTTCCACCAGGGGTCGAAGTGAATGACCATGTCGGCGCCGGTGAGGTTCAGCCCGGTGCCGCCGGCCTTGAGGCTGATCAGGAAAAGCGGGATCGACCGGTTCGTGTTGAATTCGCGCACGGCGGCAAGACGATCCTTGGTCGCGCCGTCGATGTAGCAGTACATCCGCTCGCGGCGCTCGAGCTCGGCGCGCAGGATCGCGAGCATCGAGGTGAACTGGCTGAACACGAGCACGCGGTGCCCGCCGTCGAGCGCCTCGTCGAGAAGTTCGAAAAAGAGATCCATCTTGGCGGCCGGAAACTCGCTCTTCAGGTCCGGCAGCTTGAGCAGGTCGAGGTGACAGCACGTCTGCCGCAGGCGCAGCAGGGTCTTGAGGATTTCCATGCGCGAGCGCTCGAAGCCCTGCTTCATGACCATGTCGTTGATCTTTCGCCGCGAGGCCTCCAGGAGCTTTTCGTACACGAGCTGCTGGTCGCGCGTGAGCGAGCAGGAGGCGATGCGCTGGATTTTCTCCGGCAGGTCGCGGGCGACTTCCTTCTTCAGCCGCCGCATGAGGAACGGGTGCAGCTTGCGGCGCAGTTTCGACTGCGCAGCCTCGCCCTCGGGACCGCCGGCCCCGATGGGCAATTCGTAATGGCGGCGGAAATGCTCGTGGCCGCCGAGGTAGCCGGGCATCAGGAAATCCATGATCGACCACAGGTCGGACACGCTGTTCTCGATCGGCGTGCCGGTCAGCACGAACCGGTTGGCGGCCTTGATCTGCTTCGCGGCGACGGCGTTCTGCGTGGAGCGGTTCTTGATGTGCTGGGCTTCGTCGAGGACTGCCGCCGCCCACTCGAGCTGCTTGAGCTTCTCAATGTCGCGGCGCAGGAGGGCGTAGGAGGTGACGACGAGATCGGCGTTCTTCACGTCGTCCCACTTCTCGTGCCGCTCCGCGCCGCTGAGGACAAGAACGCGCAGGGAGGGAACGAAGCGACCAGCCTCGTCCGCCCAGTTCTCGACCAGGCTCGTGGGGCAGACGATCAGCGAGGGCTTGCGGCGCGCCGTCGGGAGACATCGCTCTAGGTTCAGCCAGGCGAGCGTCTGGAGCGTTTTGCCGAGGCCCATCTCGTCGGCCAGGATACCCCCGAAACCGCAGTTCTCGAGAAAGCGGAACCAGTACACGCCGTCTTTTTGGTAGGGACGGAGCGTGCCCTCGAGCGCGGGCGCGAGCGGAACCGGTTCGAGCGTGCTGCCGCGATTCTGCTTCCGCGCTCGCTCTAGCCATGCCGGCGACGCCTCGACATCGATCCCGTCGAGCGCGTCCAGCGAGGACTTCACGTACGCCGAATAAATCCCGTTAAGGCTGAACGTGCCGGGCCGGGAGCCTTCGCCGCTCGCGCAATCGGCGAACACGTCGCGCGCCGCCTGGATGGCGTCCGTGTCGAGCAGGATCGTGCGGCCGCCTTTTTCGAGGTAGGACTCGCCCTTCAGGATCGCGCGCTGGATCTCGATTTCCGACAGGCTCTGGCCCTGGCCGTCCTCGTACTCGAAGCCGACATCGAACAAACCGCTGGAGCCCGTCGCGCCGACCCGGACCACGGGCGCGGCGAACGACATCGACTCCATGAACGGCTCGACACTGCCCGCGAGTTCGATCTTCCAGCCCTTGCGCCGGAGCTTGGGCACCGCGCGGCCGAGAAAATTCAGGACCTCGCGCGTGCCGACAATCGCGGTCATGTCGTCCCCGCGTTCGCCGCGCATCCCGAATTCCGCGAGCCGCTCGATGGCCAGGGACTCCGCCGCCGGATTGCGCACCGTGTAGCGCAGGAGATCCTCGGGATCCGGCAGGGCGAACTGCCCGGCGGCTTCCGCCTTTCCCGCGACGATCGAGATGCCGTTGTACTGGGCATACAGCGTTGCCGCGAGCGATGCCGGGCTGCCGCGGACGGAAAGCCGGAACTTCG